>NZ_JACJOR010000386.1:0-8596 GCF_014695615.1 Leptolyngbya sp. FACHB-711 | reverse complement strand
GCCCTTAATTGCTAGTATTTTCGCTCTTGTGGCTGGAACATGGTGATCGTAACCGGACGATAGCGGATATCAATTCCGGCAGACGAAAAGTATGCCTGGGTATGTTTGAGAAAGTCGGTGTCGTTTCGATCGACAAAATCTTCCCGTGAGTGTGCCCCCCGGCTTTCCTGGCGATTGAGGGCACTGGTGAGGATCATTTCACCCACAATCAGCAGGCTTTGGAGTTCCAGAGCTTCGATCAGTTCGGTGTTCCAAAGTTTGCCTTTGTCATCCAGATAAACTCGCTGTGCCTGCTGCCGAATCGTTTGAAGTTGGCTCAGTCCTTCCCGCATCAGGGCATCGGTGCGAAATACGCCGCAGTATTCGGTCATGCAGTCTTGGAACCTTTGCCGAATCTGGTCGATTCGATATTCTCCAGGCTGCGCTATCAGGGCTTGAATCTGCTGTTCTGCTTGCGTGATGTACTTTTTCTCATCAACTTCGGGCAGTTTGCGATTCTGCACGTAGCGGGCGATCGTTGCTCCGGTTCGACGACCGTATACCACACATTCCAGCAACGAATTGCTGCCCAGGCGGTTTGCCCCATGCACCGAAACACAGGCAGTCTCTCCCGCCGCAAAAAAGGCTTCGACTAAGCCCTCGGCACTGCTGCGAACCTGTCCCTCCGTATTAGTGGGAATGCCGCCCATCGAGTAATGCACTGTGGGACGCACCGGAATCGGTTGATTGACCGCATCCACGCCGACCAGACGATGCGCCTCTTCCCAGCAAAATGGAATCCGGCTCATGATTTTTTCTTTACCCAGGTGACGCACATCCAGATGCACAAGGGGTCCGCCTGCGCTGCCGTCGGTGTGAATGCCGCGTCCAGCCCGAATTTCTCTGGCGATCGCCCTGGAAGTAATATCACGTGGCGCAAGCTCCATCCGGCTGGGAGCATAGTCTTCCATAAAGCGTTTCCCTTCACTGTTAACGAGATACGCGCCCTCCCCCCGGACTGCCTCTGAAATAAGAACCCCTACCGGATAAAGACCTGTCGGGTGAAACTGGACAAATTCCATATCTTCCAGCGGCAGCCCAGCGACGGCAGTCATTGCCAGTCCGTCTCCTGTGGAAGCGTAGTCGTTAGAAGTGGTGTTGTAAACGCGCCCGTAGCCGCCCGTCGCAAACATTACCGCCTTTGCTCGTACGACTGCTAGCTTGCCGTCCCGAATGCGGAACATGACTAAACCCTTTGCCTGTCCCTCTTCCAAAATCAGGCGCATCACGTACCATTCGTCGTAAATGTGAACCCCATAGCGGCGCAGGTTGTTCACCAGTTCGTGCAAAATGGCGTGTCCGGTTTTGTCGGCGGCGTAGCAGGTGCGTTTGTGGGAATGTCCACCAAAAGCTCGCTGGGCGATACGTCCGTCTGACAATCGGGAAAACAGCACGCCCATATGCTCCAGGTCGATCACCACATCAGGAGCTTCACGGGTGAGAATTTCGACTGCATCCTGATCTGCCAGATAATCAGAACCCTTCACGGTATCAAAGGCGTGTGCTTCCCAGGTGTCTTGATCGTCTACGTTTTTTAGGGTTGCTGCCATGCCGCCCTGTGCTGCGACCGAGTGCGATCGAATCGGGTGGGTTTTCGCAATGACTGCCACACTGAGACGGGGATCGGTGCGAGCAATTTCTACCGCAGCTCGCGATCCTGCCAGTCCTCCCCCGACGATCACCACATCATGTTCAATCATGTCCAGCCTTGTCTGAATGACTTCTGGATCTATCGTGGCGCAGATGACAAAGGTTTGGGGGGAAAGGTCGATACTTCTTTATGTTTTTTGGAATAGGGAAATGGAGAGTAGGTGAGGGGACGAAGGATTAGAAGATGAGGGGTTAAAAGAAAAGGTAGTGCATCAGGTCAGCGGTGCGTTGGGGGGAAAGGTGAAGGCGCTGCTGGAGATCGGGGAGATTGCGGTAGGGGTGAGATTGCCGGTGTTGAACGATCGCCCTTGCCAAGGCGGTGTCGATCGGGGGCAGGCGCATAAGTTCCTCTAAGGTAGCGGTATTGGCGTTGAGGCGAGGAAGGGCATCAGGACGATCGGGGGCGTAATAGCAAAATTGCAGCACAGGTTCCAGAGGGCGGAGGCGGGAAAGGGGGACGTTGAGAGCTGCGGCAATGTCTTCCAGGCAGTGAAACGCAACGCCGGATTGGGTCAGGGCAACGAGCGATCGAGCCTGATGAATCGAGAGTCCGGGCAGGCGCAGCCAGTCGTCTACCGAGGCTTGATTCACGTCGATCCGAATCCCTAAAGCGGCAGCCAGGCGCACTTCTTCAAGGGACTGCATTCGGTAGTAGGGATCGTTGAGCAGGCGCGATCGAAGGGGGTGCAGCGCGTTTTGCAGCGATTTGCCCTGCGTCACACCATTGAGCCAGTCTGAAAGTCCCATTGCTTGCTTTCCTCTGAATCTTCTGAATCTTCAGATTTAAGATGATTGCCTGAGGCAGTATCCAGGCACGATCGCCCCGAAAGGGGAACTACTTGGCATCGAGCAACTGTCGCCGCTTTTGTTCAAATTCGTATTCTGAAATCAGTCCTTCTTGCCGCAGGGTGTCCAGCTCTCTTAGCGCATCGCCAAATGCCGTGACCTGCGGTGGATGAATTGCAGCTGGGTTAGAAGGGCGATCGAAGCGGGGGGAGGGCAGGGAAAGCGATAAACTCGATTCCGCATGTTCCCCATGAAACAGATACCAAACTGCCTCGATCACACTGGCAATACGGGGAATCGGATTCCAGGGATTGACCAGTGATAGGGTGAAATAAAGACAGCCCCAGCCCGGTTGTCCCAGGTAGAACTTATGCCAGCCAGAGATGGGAGAGACGGCTCCAGCCAGTGCCAGCAAGGCAGCAACGCGACGGTCTTTCGGTTTTTTCAGCATGGAGCAAACTCGCCTTTAAGTTAAGTCTTCCAGAAAATACTGCAAGTTCATCAAAAGTTTCGATCGCGTCACAAGAATTGCCATTCTATAACGCTTAGCGGAGACAAAATAAACATCCGAATCGATCGTCCATTCCTCCGTATTCTTCAGCCTACTTGACAGAGTTATCCCTGGAAATGCACACCGATCAAGCCTTTAGGCAGATTTGCATTCTAAAGATACAGTAAATTTCTGGATCAGGCGTGTCATGCAGGAATAAAGAGTTGTAGACTACGCAAAGATACGGAAATACCAAGCAAAGTTCACTCAGTGGTTCCACCCACTAAGTCTACCCAGTAAGTGGTCTATCCAATGAGTGTCTACCCGGTAAATCCGCTCGGTAAATACGCTTGGTTACTATGCTGCTCAGGAGGAGTGCTTGTCTAAAATGATGGTCTGAAACAATGATGGTCTAAAGCATCGTCTGTAAAAAACTAATTTATTGCTGAATTAGCAATTTACCTTGTGTGCTGAAAGTTCTTACAGCAAATATTTACAGCAAGCGTAATTTGCAAGGGTAATCTACAAAATCTTAAAATTCATTTTAAACCTGCATTTGCGAGGGCAGCCTGAGCCGTGAAGCCTAGCCTGTAGTGTGTGAATTAGGGTCATCGAAAAAGCAAAGTCGAGAAGTTAAATTGTGAAACTGCCGATTTACATCCTTTTCTGAAGCATAATTGCCTTAATTGCTTCTCACCAGGCGTATTCAGTCATTACGGTCGCGCATCTAAAAAACATTTGCTGACTTTGCCTCCGGTATCCCCACTGCATCAGTGTTGCTTGACTTGACCATGTCTTTTGCCGAATTTGGGGTGGTTTGATCACACGGCTTAAAGCTTCACTCAAGCTGTTCTTCTAGCGTCGTTTCTGATTTGAGCCTTTAAAGGGTCTTCTGCATCTACTGGATTAGCTGGGTGACTGTTGCGAGTCTGTTCAGCTCCTTGATTTGGATATGCTTCCAGCACGACGGCTGTTCGATCGTCGGCAGGTGAGCGAAACAGGAGTCAGACTTACTTAATAGCAATCAGTTCATCAATTTTTCCTAATCCATTTTTGGAATTTCTACTGCTTCTTCCATTTATTGCATCTCAACTATCCGAGAATCGATTCCATGTCGCAGACTTCTTTCTCCCCTGACTGGCTGACGCAGTTTTCAGATCCCTATGCGGTTCTGGGTCTGTCCGTGACTTCAGACGATCGCCGAGTTTTGAAGCGATATCGCACCATCGCAAAATTGCTTCATCCCGATAGCTATACTCAGTCGGTCAGCGATCGAAACTTTGCAACTCAACTGCTAGCTCGTCTGGTTAACCCTGCCTATCAGCAGCTCAAGCAGGAGAAAGGCAGAGCCGATATGGTGGCAACCCTGCGCTTCCGGGTACGCCGTATTAATAAAGACGAACCACTCTTGCCCCAGACGGAAGTGGGACAACGCCTGATCAAAACGCCCGTGCCCCAGGTTGATGTCTTTTATGAGCAGGCAGTCACCCGGTTGTCTGAATCGCAATTTCTACCGCTCAGTGATTTTGAGTCTGTGACCCAACAGCTCACTGAGCTAAATCTCATCTATCTGTATCTCAAAATGGGCGAACTCCTGATTCTCGAAAAACGGACTGGAATTATTTCCGCGCCGATCGAGCGTCCGACCAAGGCGGCTCTTAAAGAAGAAATAAACGCAACCGAAGATAACTACGCTCAGCGACACTACCAGCGAGCGCGGGAGTACGGCAGAAAGGAAAACTGGTCTCAGACAGTGGCAGAACTGCGGGATGCGATCCGGCTGGAGCCAAACCGAGCTGAATTTCATTCGCTGCTGGGGAAAGCATACCTGATGCAAAACCTGGCAGGCATGGCGAAAGTTCACTTCCGGCAAGCCCTCAAGTTTAATCCACAAGACCCCCTGGCAGTGTACTACGCTGAAAAGCTGAAAATTTCCCTAGAGACCCCAACTGCAAATAGCTCAGCAAAGCCAGCGAATAGAGGGCTCTTTAGCCTCTTCGGACGGAAACGCTAGAGCAATTCTCTCTTAGACAGTTCTTTCGGGCAGTCCTTTTAGACAGTCCTTTCAGACAGTCTTTGCCCCATGCAGTACAATTTTGAAGATCCGCTTGGGGAAACTGAGTATGACGACAGGGTGGACGCGCCGCCACATTATTTCCCTGGCTGACTTTCAACCGTCTGAGTACGATGTGGTGCTACAAACGGCTGCCAGCTTTCAGGAAGTGCTGTCTCGACGCACCAAAAAAGTGCCTGCTCTTCAGGGACAGGTGGTTGCCAATCTGTTTTTTGAATCCTCAACCCGCACCCGCAGCAGCTTTGAACTCGCGGCAAAGCGACTGTCTGCTGATACGCTCAACTTTGCTCCCGGTACGTCTTCGCTAACTAAAGGCGAAACGATTCTGGATACGGCAAAAACCTACCTGGCAATGGGCGCAGACCTGATGGTAATTCGCCACAAGGAAGCAGGCGTTCCCCTGGCGATCGCGCAAGAAATGGATCGGCTGCAAACGCGAGTAGGCATTCTCAACGCTGGGGATGGGCAGCACGAGCATCCCTCTCAAGCATTGCTGGATCTGTTTACCATTTGCACGCTGATTGATCCTGAAACGCCCAAACTTTCGCTGCTGAAGGATAAGAAAATTGCGATCGTCGGCGATATCCTGCATTCACGCGTAGCGCGATCGAACCTGTGGAGCCTGACGGCAAGCGGTGCAGAAGTTCACCTGGCAGGTCCACCCACACTACTGCCCAGGCAATTTTCAGACTTTGTACAATCAGAGTCTACTCCAGCGCTGCCGCGCAAACTGATCATTCACCGATCGCTTGGCCCCGCCCTGAAAGATGCCGATTTTGTCATGACCCTGCGGCTTCAACGGGAGCGCATGACCCAGCATTTGCTGCCCAGTCTGCGGGAATATCATCAGCAGTTTGGCATCACCCTCGATCGGCTGAAGCACTGTCAGCCCGGCGTGCGCGTCCTCCATCCAGGTCCAGTGAATCGCGGTGTCGAAATTAGCTCCGAACTGATGGACGATCCGCAGTTCAGCCTGATTTCCCAACAGGTGACAAGCGGCGTTGCGGTGCGAATGGCACTGCTTTATCTGATGGCAACTGGAAAAAACGCTTCTGTTTCGGCAACGGGCTGAGCAGGTTGGACGATCGCTGTTGGAGTTTCGGTCACACTGCGGGGCGTGTAGCGTCCGAGCAAGCCGTAAGTCACGAAGCCAAAGCATTCTCTGACGACTAGAAATGCCGTTTTACGTTCGGGGAATTGCGGCGGCAGGGGGCTGGCATGGGGAATTACCTCAAAGCCTAAACTGCGGAAGGTGAGCCACGATCGCCGCAAATGGGGCAAATCTGTCACCAGCAGAATTCGGTGAATGCCTCTGGGCTGAAGCAAGGCAGCCGTGAATTGAGCATTTTCCTCGGTGGTGCGCGAGCAGGGTTCGCCGTCGATCGCTGAAGCAGGAATGCCGCCTTTTTTCAGCATAGCAGCGATTTCTAGGGCATCGCCTCTGCCGCTGGCAAAAATCAGGGGAGCGCGATGACCCACCTGGGAAAACTGCTTCACATCATTTCGCCACAGCGCTGCCGCCGTCTGAACACGCTGGGGTCTTAGCTCCCTTCCGCGCCCCAAAATCACGATCGCCTCAACGGGTTCGCCTGAATCTCCGGGAAATGCCCCGGTGAGAAACCGTTCTCCCAAATTTGCCGTAAGCGGCGATCCGAGCAGCAGATAAACCAGCAGCAGCACCGCACCCGTTCCGCTATACAGCCATTTGCGCCGAAAAATTCGCAGCAGCCAGGGCAGAATGATCCAGATCATCAGGGGCGGCAGCACCCACTGAGGATTCATCAGCAGCCTGACCAGAAGAGACGTTGAGCGAGTCCACAAGCTGACAGACTCAGCAGTACAAAGAGCCGGATCCATCATGGCGAGCGCAGTAGCACAGTTTACAAAAGTTCAATTTCTCAGAGGCTAGTGTACTCATCCCTCAGCCGATCATGCTGTGATATAGACCACCTTCGGCAGAATCGGTCAGGGGGGTTTGAGCAGGGTTCCCTGTGCTACCTCGCTCGCTGAGTTGCCCGGAAATGGGGGCTTTGAAACTTGGCAGAAAGCCCGGTTTCCCGAGGATAGAAGGCTAAGGGCAGTCCGGGTGACAATCAGGACTTTTCAAACACCCTATCAAACGCGGTGCAAAACGTCTTGTAGAAGGATTGGGAGTCGCTCGGATTTTAATGGTTAGGGCTGCAAGATTATTCCAATCCTTCTGTTTGCCGCGCAGCAATTCTCAATTCGATCGATGATTCAAAAAATCATTTACAAAGTGAAATTAAGAGAAACGACGCTTCATATTTATTAACGGTTAAAGATACAGTCCTTTATTTAGAATCAAGCCTGAATCAGAGCTGAGATGACAGGGCTATTTGCACTTTGACGGGTCGATCGCTTTACTTTTTCTAACAGTTTGCAGTGAGACGATCGACCTCAAATGCCCCCCTCGTATGCGAATCTAGAAACAGTCAACGTCGGTCAACGGAGTTTAAACAGAATGTCACAAAGTCAGAAACCTACGGTGATTATCACCGGAGCCTCTTCAGGAGTTGGGCTTTATACCGCCAAAGCAATGGCTCAGCGTGGCTGGTTCGTGGTGATGGCTTGTCGAGATTTAGCAAAAGCAGAAAATGCTGCCCAAACCGTTGGCATCCCGAAAGATAGCTATACGATTCTTCATATCGACCTTGGCTCTTTAGAAAGTGTGCGGCAGTTTGTTAAGGACTTTCGGGCAACGGGCAGAACGCTCGAAGCTTTACTATGTAATGCCGCAATCTATATGCCGCTGATCAAAGAGCCCCTGTGGAGTCCAGAAGGCTATGAGCTGAGCATGGCAACAAATCACCTGGGACATTTTCTGCTGTGCAATCTGATGTTAGACGACCTGAAGCAGTCCCCCGCGTCCGATAAGCGACTGGTCATTTTAGGCACGGTGACGCACAACCCAGATGAACTGGGCGGCAAGATTCCTCCGCGTCCCGACCTGGGCAATTTTGAAGGATTTGAAGCCGGATTCAAAGATCCGATCACGATGGCAGATGGCAAAGCCTTTGAACCTGTCAAAGCATACAAAGACAGCAAGGTGTGCAACGTGCTGACCATGCGCGAACTGCACCGCCGTCATCATGATTCCACCGGAATTACCTTTAGCTCGCTCTATCCCGGCTGTGTGGCAGATACGCCGCTGTTCCGCAACCACTACAAGCTGTTCCAGAAAATCTTCCCGCTGTTCCAAAAATACGTCACGGGCGGCTATGTATCGCAGGAGCTGTCCGGTGAACGGGTGGCAATGGTGCTGGCAGACCCGGCATACCGTCAGTCGGGCGCGTATTGGAGCTGGGGCAACCGCCAGAAGAAAGACGGCAAATCATTTATTCGTCAGGTTTCGCCGCAGGCACGCGATGACGAAAAAGCCGAGCGGATGTGGATTCTGAGCGAGAAGCTAGTCGGGCTGGCATAAGGAAAACAAAAGATAAATAACGTGGCTTGGTTGCATTAGCGATCGTTTCTTATGATTTTTTCATGTTGAGAAGCGAGGCTGCTAAGGCGATCGAGCCAATTTTAGTTTTTTC
>NZ_JACJOR010000385.1:0-12173 GCF_014695615.1 Leptolyngbya sp. FACHB-711 | reverse complement strand
GGGAAATTTGCGAGGTGAATCGGATTAATTTCAGTCTAAATGGCGATCGAGTTAACTGGGGGTACAGAAAATCATTGTCCTATTCTTTGACGAGCAATCCCTCATAGAGATATCCCTATAAAGACATCACAAAAAGTATCTTTGCTTTGCAGTGAAAGGAGACGAAAATTCTAATTCTGGTCTGATCTTGACAGCAAAAAATTCCCATGACTTAATTGAAATAGCAGATGAATATCAAAACTTTGGTGTTCGTCTCATGGGTACTACCTCCAAGCCGCAAGCAAATGTATGTCCAGTATTCTGGTCTGGTATTTGTCGAGGTTTAGGGTAACTCTCTACAGCAAATACTGGCTCAGCATACTGGATATGCGCTGGTTTGTGGCTTAGAGGTAGTGCGTTTGAGACGCTGACCACAGGGGTAAAGAAGGTTACTGGCTTGTTTGAGCCAGCCTATTTTCTGTACTTGATATTTCGATGCTGTTCAAATTTATAACCAGGGCAGCTATCAATGACTTCAAAACAGAAAAAGCGAAAGAAAGATCAACTCATTCGGGAATATGGGTCTCAATGTTGGTGGTGCAGGCATCAATTACCTGCAAAGAGCCTAACGCTTGATCACATAAAACCGAAAAGCAAAGGCGGTTCTAACTCATTGGAGAACCTCCGGCTTGCCTGTCTCCCATGCAATAAAACTCGCGGAAATAGTCTCTATCCACCTGAATGACTCATCCCAAATTTTGCTCCGAACATTTCTCCAGTTAATTCTGTAAACTTCAGCTAGCCAGAAAAAGAAATGCATAAGCTTCTAATGTTTAACGATGAAAAACTGCTTCGTCGTGCCCTGACTCATCGCTCTTATATGAATGAAAATCCGGACGAACTCGGACACAATGAGCGACTAGAATTTCTTGGTGATTCAATCCTTAATTTTATTAGCGGGCAGTATCTCTATCGAATTCTTCCAGAGATGGCAGAAGATGAAATGACACGGCGGCGATCGGCTCTTGTGGATGAAAAACAATTGGCTCGATTTGCGATCGAAGTGGGAATCGATTTGCGGATGCGATTGGGAAAGGGAGTCATCCGGGAAGGGGGCTATCAAAACCCAAATCTTTTGAGCAGCACTTTTGAAGCGGTTGTTGGAGCCTACTACCTGGATAAGAATTCAGTCATTGAGATGGTGCGTCCGATGGTGGAAGAATTGTTTACTTCTGTGCCTCAAGAAGTCGTGATCACTCGTTCTGCAAAGGATTCAAAGAATAAGTTGCAGGAAATTGTTCAGGCGACGGGTGCAGCCGCTCTACCTAAATATAAAACCGAACAAATTGGCGGTACGGACCATGCACCAGAATTTATTGCCAGAGTTTATGTCGGTGACAGGGCATACGGCGAGGGAAAGGGACGCAATAAAAAAGAGGCTGAAAAGGAAGCTGCTGAAGATGCTTTGAGAAAATTTAAAAAGAAAGGGTTAATTTGAAATCTTTAAACCCCAACTTCATTGTGCGAACAAGATGCACTGAAGAATCAATTCTCTACAACTGTGACGTGATCTTCTCGACCTATCAACTGGAGGAGTATAGTTTGATCGTAGTAGAACGATCGCGCTTCCTGTGCCTGACCTGGTGGTCTGACCTGGCTTAATTTGGGTTCAATGGGGTTTAGATAATTTTTTGAGTTAAGGGTGCGATCGTGTGGATGCGTCTTCGGGGGGTCTGCCATGAGTCTTTGCATTAATCCGCGCTGTCCTCAGCCCGACCATCCTGGGAATGGGGGCAATCATTACTGTCAGGCGTGTGGCTCAGAGTTAGTGCTGCAAGGACGCTATCGAGTGATGCGGCTACTGAGCGACAAGAGTGGCTTTGGTAAGGTGTACGAAGCGTTTGAGCGCAGCGTTCCCAAAATTCTCAAAATCCTGAAAGACAGCTATAGCAACAACGAAAAAGCAGTTGACCTGTTTCAGCAAGAGGCAGTGGTGCTGAGTCAGCTTCATCACTCTGGCATTCCATCGATCGAGCCAGATGGCTACTTTCAGTACAAGCCGCGCCAGACCGGAGAAGTGCTGCACTGCATTGTGATGGAAAAGATCGACGGTCCCAATCTGCGGGAATGGATGCGGCAGCAGGGCAACCATCCGATCGGCGAAAAGCAGGCGCGACAGTGGCTCCATCAGCTTGCGGAGATTTTGCATTTGGTGCATCAGCACAACTATTTTCATCGCGACATTAAGCCCGAAAATATTATGCTGCGATCGAGTGGGCAGGTGGTTCTGGTCGATTTTGGCGCAGCGCGTGAGATGACCTATACCTACCTGGCGCAGTTAGGCAAAACGGGCGGAATTACGCGCATCAGCTCTGCCGGATACACCCCGCCGGAACAGGAAAAAGGCCAGGCAGTACCGCAGTCAGATTTTTACGCGCTGGGCTGCACTTTCATTTATTTATTAACCGGGAAACAGCCGACCGATGGCGGAATGTATGATTCGCTGAACAACGAGTTTCACTGGCGGCAGTTTGCGCCTCAGATCACGCCCGCCTTTGCTGACTTTATTGATCGCCTGATTGCCCCCAAAGCAAGCGATCGTCCCAGAGATACCCGTGCTTTGCTCGACAGTCTGCATCAGCTTGTCCAAACTCCGGTCAACTCCACCAGTCCAACTTTCATTCAGTCCACTGCATGGCAGCAATTCAGCGCACCCACGACTCCTGAAACGACTCCTGAAACGACTCCCGGAACGACTCCCGGAATGGCAACGGGCGGATCGGTTCAAGTGTTAGCTCAGGCTCCGGGCTATTCACTGATTCTGCCTGGTAAAAAAGGTTTAAAATGCTGGGTCTGGGGCGGCACGATCGCGCTCCTCCTGGCTCTGGGTGGATATGGCATCTGGCAGGTGACAGGTCGGCAACATTCAACGGCCGTGACACAGGCAATTACAGTCGATCGTGATCTCAAGGGTCACACCAGCTTTATTAATACCCAGGTGATTGCGCCCGACGGCAAAACTTTGATTAGCGGCAGTGCTGACAACACCATTCGCATCTGGGATATGACCAGCGGACAAACCCTCCGCACCCTGGCAGGCCATACAAGCTTTGTCAACGCCCTCACCCTCACCCCCGACGGCAAAACCCTGATTAGCGGCAGTGCCGATCGCACCATCAAAATCTGGGACTTGGCAACGGGCAAGCTAGTGCATACACTGCTAGGTCATACAGGCTATGTCAATGCGCTTGATGTCAGCCCGGATGGACAAGTCCTGGCGAGCAGCAGTGCCGACAGCACGATCAAAATCTGGGATTTGCCGACCGCAAAGCTGGCTCGTACCCTGATCGGACATACGGGCTTTGTCAATAGCGTCATTTTCAGTCCCGATGGTCAAACCCTGGTGAGCGGCAGCACCGATCGCACCCTTAAAGTATGGAGTTTGGCAACCGGAACCGTCGAAAAAACCCTCACCGGACACACGGGATTTGTGAATGCGATCGTGATCACGCCAGACGGAGAAAAAGCAATCAGTAGCAGCGCCGACAAAACAATTCGGATCTGGAATCTCAGCGACGGGCAAACGATTCGCACCCTGGTCGGAACGAGCTTTTTTAATCCGCTCTGGCTCAGTCCCGATGGCCAAACCCTGGTGAGCGGAAGTGCAGAGGGCACGGTGCAAATTTGGAACGTCCCGACTGGAGAGCTAATGCAAAGACTGACGGGCTACGGCTCTGAGGTTCGGCATTTTGCCATCAGTCCCGACGGACAAACGATCGCCAGCGGCAGCGGTAGCCACGACATTAAAATCTGGAAGTTTCCCCGCCCTGCGACTCAGTAAGAATTTCAGATTGCGACTTCAGATTGCTACTGGGTCAGCCCATGCTCCAGCGCGTAGCGCACCAGTTCTGTCCGGCTATTGGTTCCTGTTTTGCTAAAAAGGCGGCTAACGTATTTTTCAACATTGCGAACGCTGGTATCAAGGCGACGTGCGATTTCCTTATTCATCAAGCCTTCTGCCACGAGTTCTAAAACGCTTTGTTCGCGGGGCGTAAAGTCGTGCTTGATCGGGGCAGGGGTTTGGGCAATGCCGCCGCGCTGGTTGAGCATGGCGCGAATTTCGGCAATCTGTTTCGCCATGTCCGCAATGTTAGGCGTTTCACTGTCGGAGGCGGCTTTGTTGAGGGCTGCCCGGCGGCTCAGCAAATTCGTGATCACAGCCACCAATTCATCAGGGTCAAACGGCTTCGAGAGATAAGCATCGACTCCGGCACTGTAGCCCTGAATGCGATCGGTCGTCATGCCCCTTGCCGTCAAAAAAATCACAGGCAGCGTCTCAAACCGGGGGTCATCACGCATTTGCTGAAGAAACTGGTATCCATCCACCTGCGGCATCATGATGTCTGTGATGACAAGGTCGGGGGACGATCGCTGTAGCAAATCCCAGCCTTCGCGGGCATTACTCGCAGTCTGCACCGTAAAGCCTTCATCTTCCAGGTATGCCTGCACTGCCTGACGCAATCCTGGCTCATCATCTACCAACAAAAGCTGACCTGCCATAGTTCCTTTTGCTAACTCACAAGGGGCGAACTGAGGAGCTAACTCAGTATATTTCTCACTCTAGCGAATTTCCCTGTTCTAAGAGTCTATCCAAAGCCAGTTAGCGAATGTTTTGAACGATCGCGATCGTTGCCCAAACCGCTTTCAATTCTGCTGCCTAAAATTCTACTGCCTAAAATTCTGCTGCCTAATCTCTACCAGTCGTCGAATCCGCTTCGTTTGAGCTTTGTTCAGGTTTGTTCAGCCCCTAAATTTCTTAATGCTGGGGGACCTTGATTGGTTTAGTGTCTCTAAATTGAGAGGTTAGGGGACGTTTTATCAGGAATTCTCCCTCATTCTGAATTTGTCTAGATTTGTGGGTAGACAGCCGTAAACTCTGGAAAAGAGTAACTCTCCTTGTCGTCCTCAAAATTATCGTTCTCAAAGTTGTCGTTCCCAAAGTCCTCTAGAATTGGGGAATGTAAGGGGCAATGGAGCACCTCAGATACTTCTCAAACAGCCTCTTCAGTCAACCGATAGAAGCAAAGTTTGATTGATGGAATTACGCTTTAGCCCCAAAGCTGGCGAGTCATTAGGGGAACTTTGCTTCACGATCGTCAGTTTTACTCATAGGTTCAATAAATTTTACTAAGTTAAATTGATTTTTCGGGAAGTGATCCCCGAATCTGGTAAAAACCAAAACTTAAGCGTTAAATTGCAGCCTGCGAATTTCTGCAAGCGTAGACAGTTCTGGACATCTCCAATCTCCCGATGGACTAGGACAACCCACCATGACTCCTCACTTTCCTCTGGCTCCTCGCTATCGCTTAGATGATGAACTGCCCTGGCTCGAAGGCATCGACCCGGCGCGGAACTACTGGATTTGGACCAATGGTGAGCGGGAAGCAACTGTGGCGATTCCTGGGATTGTGGCGCCTTCCTTAACCGAATTTAAATCGCTGATTCGCCAGTTTCGTGCCCTGCAACCGGGCGATCGCATGACGCTGACCCGCACCGCAGACGCTCTGGTAATTCACTGCATCAGCCCAAACTGCTACGCGATCGAAACTCAGATTTCTAAAGCACCTGTCTGGCATTTGTTTGATCAAGAAACCCTCGATAGCCTGCTGATGACCGGACATCCTGACTGGCAGTGTGCCCCCAAAGATATTGAACTGGGCCGACGGTTGCTGCTTCGCGCCTGGACTGCTGCCTGAAGAATTCGTAAAGCTCCCAACGGTGCGAACTCAATCCAATTAGTCGGGACTAAGATAGTCTTGATAGACTAGGGAGAAAAGGGTAGGAACAAAGTCCAATCCCTTTTTCAGATCTCTGCGTCAAGCTGTTGTTAGAAATAAGCTCTTTGTCCATGCTCATTGCCGCTTACCCCGTGGGGGAAACTGCTTTGCATCACCTGCCCGGATTTGTGCCCCTGATTGGTGGATTGTTGCCCGCATTGCCCCTGGATAGTCTGCTCTCCACGCAGGGGGTCATGGTCATGCTTCTGGTTGCCTATGCAGGAGCAATGTGGATGTTTCTCACCAGTGCGCCCAAGGTTTACACCGTAATGGTGTCTGACCTGGAACTGGCACGGCGATTTTATGAGGGAATGCTGGAACTGCCCGCTGCTGATGTGCCCTTGCACTACTACTACAACTACGAGCAGACGCTCGGAACCGCAGGCATCGACCCGTTCTATGGCTCAACCGCGAGCCTGGGCAGATCCAACGAGAGCTATCAGTACTCCGAAGGGCTGTGGTATCAGCTTCGCAAAAACACCCAGCTCCATATTGTTTCGGGGGCAGGACTCGGACCAAAAGATCGCCAGCGTCACGTCTGCTTCGACCGCGACTGTCTAGAGCAACTCTTAATGCGGGTTCAATCCTATGGCGTGAAATACAAGCTGCGTCGGGAAAAGCCGCTCAACTTCCTGGTGAAGGACTACGACGGTCGTATCATCGAAATGGCGGAGGTCTCTAACTAAACTCGCCGGATTCGTTGCTGTAATTAAGAGAAGCTGCAATTAAGAGAAAGAGTGAGCAATATAGAGAACCGAGACAGGCTGAAATAGCCGAGCCTGTTTATTTTAAATCCATCGATCGGTGAGCAAAGCTTATCTATGCCCGAAAATACCTCTCAGGAACTTGCAATTCTTGAAAGTCTGATTTAGTGTCTAGTAGGTTCGTTAAATCCTGATATTCGCGACTCATCCCTGACAAGAGTTTTAGTAAGCTAGTTAGGTCTTACCCTCGCTAGGGATATCCTCTCACATCTCATAAAAGTTGTTTAGGTTCAAGGGATCATTATGGAGCCTGAAGTGAAGCAAGAAGCTGAATCTCCTGGTTACAGTGCTGAAAACGTCAACGTCACGATTAGCACCGACGACTCAGGCACGCTGGCAAACTATTCCTCTACCGATGCATCCAATGAACAGTGGCGGCAGATTGGGGAGAAGATTTCTGCATTCCTGGCAGATCTGCCTGACTACCTGACTGACTTCTTCGGGGAATACAAACGCCCGATCGTCACGGTTGGGTTAATTTTTGGCGCGATCGTTGCTGCTAAGCTGCTGCTTGCCATTCTGGATGCAATCAACGACATTCCCCTGCTGGCTCCTCTGTTTGAGCTGGTGGGCATGGGTTATACTGCCTGGTTTGTCTATCGCTATCTCTGGAAAGCCTCCAATCGTCAGGAATTGGGCAGAGATTTTAACGCGCTGAAAGAGCAAGTCCTGGGCAAGTTTGACTAGGAAGTTTCATAGTTTGATGGGGTGGGTACTGCCCACCTGGTCCGCGCCTTGAGAGAGAAACAATACAAGCAAACAATACAAGATAGCGATCGGTTTCTAACGATCAAAAAAAGGGGGCTAAAGCCCCTTTCTGTTTGTAATGCCACTATTGGTGTAGTACTGCTATTGAATCGATCGAGATGGATAGGCACTCACTCTCAGGGGTCGTTTGAGCAGTTGCATCAGTTCATCCGTTGCCCCCTAAATCCCCCACCCTAAATTCCTCAAAGCGCCCTTATGCGTTTGGGAAGTGCTTGTCTAGGAGCGTGGGCACTTCTTTGGCTGAAATTTTGCTGTAGCGTGTTTTGTCCGGCATCACCACATTGGGACCCGCCTTGCAGCGTTTCATGCAGCCCGTTGGCTTAATCGTAATTTCCTGATCTAGTCCCCGATCGCTCAATTCTTCCTGAAGCGATGCGATTACTGCCCGTCCTCCTTTTTTGCAGCAATCTGATTTACCGCAAACAAAAATACAGCTCTTTTGATTTTTTGCCTTTGGAGCTTCTGAAGGAGTGGGCGGTTGAATCGATGGCTGAACAAATGATTCCATCGGTGGTTCCATCGGCTTCACGACCGTAGTTGACCCGTTGACCGTCAATGTACCTGTTAACTCACCAAGAGACTCGCGCAGCGTGCTATAGGAGCTTTCATCCAGCGTCAGCGGATTCACCTGATAGGCTTTGCGCTTCACCGAGCCTTTCTCAAGGTTCCACTTTTGATTACCCAATACTTCAACTCGCATTCCCGGCAGAAGCGATCGATACAGCAGGGGACGAATTGACTTCGACAGTTTAATCTGCTGCTCTCCGTCATCGGTTGCCAGCCGCAGATACTTAAGTTTGTAACCATCGCCCAAAGCAAATCCCAGAAATTGCCCTTCAAGCCGAAAATCAACTGTTCGCGAAGTAAAGCACTGAGTCATTTTAGGTAGAAAGAAGAGAAAGGATAGATTAGGTCGAAAGACTGAAAAGTGATGATCTTAAAAAGGTTCAAACTGCAAAGTTTTAGCACAAATTTTTAACGGCACTAGCCAGAGCACTGCCAGCATTTTTCGAGCTGCCCCACCAGTGCAGAACGCGACATTGACCACTGCTGCAAAACGCTGCGAACCTGCATAAGCGCAACGGGAGTGTTAGCAAGAACCCGCAGCCTACCATCAGCTAAACAGTCACAGCAAATATCGAGTTCCTGAAGCCTGTGGCAAACCTGCCAGCGGGCACTGCGATCGCACGAAATGACCTGAGCGTGATCGGTTTGGGAATGAGCCTGTTCCATGAGTGTGAGCGTCGTTCTGATAAAAATTTGCGGCGTAGTGCAAGCGTATTTCTAACTTGGATAGAAAAGGAGTTAGACGATTGGACGCAGCATCTTCCTCTGCAAAACTCCCGTTAAAAGAGGAAGTTTTCAGCAGAGCTTTGATCAGTCCACCCTCAAACTAAGCCGATCCAGGAAATCTTCGAGCGGCACTTATTGAGAATCTTAATCAATAACTCCTGACATCTAATGTACGATGCAATCGCTTCTTTTGCAAACAATTCGCAATTAGAAGCAACAAAACCGCTCGACCAGTCCGATAAATCCTGAAAAGTCACCCTGATGCGTCTGTTATACGCTCTCTTGGTGCTGCTCACTTCATTGGTTCAATTTAGACTTCCTGAGTAGGAAATTTTTCGATTCGCCCTTGCTCTGATTGCTCTGTATCGGCTATATGAGCTGTCCAGCGATCGCTCAGGAAGCTCAGCAGATCGCCTACCGTGTCAAAGTCTGAGTCGTGAAGCAGTTCTTCAATATCAATTGCAAAACTTTGCCAGAAGTCCTGACTGAGGGTAAACATCCAATCAAACCAGCAGATTTGGCTCCAGTGCAGATCTGCTTCCAGTCGATCGGTGAGCCGCACTCGTCCGATTTCTAAACCAGAGTATTGCTGGAGATGAGTATAGGCAAAGAGGGCGATCGGTACAGCAATTCCCTCTGGTTGACAGTATTGCTCAATCCATTCCTGTTCGATCAGGTAAGGACGCTGATCGAGCTGTTGCCGCACTCGACGACGCACCTGCAAATCTGGACTCATTGCCCTATAAGCCTTGAATCCCCGGTACCAATTTCTCCAGTTTTTCAACCGTTGCCACATAGTTCTCAGTGCGACGGGCTGCTGAACTGTCAGACAAGCCTTGTTCCCAGTATTCCCAGCTTAGGCTGAATTGCGCGAAAGTGGAGTGGGAGAGGGGCGAAGGGGTGGAGGGGTAGAATGCGCGGATGAGGAGTTGAAGGGGTCAGGAGGGGTGATTTGAGTCGGGCAAGAGGCTATCTTTTAGTATTGGGAGCAGAAATTTTATTCGCCTACTACCTATCCACCTATCCACCTATCTCCCTATCCACCCATTTATTTAGAAGAAAGACAATGACGCTTACCGTCTATGGCATTCCTACTTGTGGAACCTGCAAAAAGGCTTTGCAGTGGCTAGACAATCACGCGCTCAACTACGAGTTTGTGAATACCAAAGAGCATCCACCTTCGCGGGAAGCGATCGCGTCCTGGGTTCAAGCGTTGGGAGCAAAGCCGATGCGAAATACTTCTGGGCAAGCCTATCGGGCGCTGGGGGACGAGAAAAATGGCTGGACAGAGGCACAGTGGACTGATGCTTTTGCCCAGGATGTGATGCTGCTGAAGCGACCGCTGTTCGTTCAGGATGGTCAGGCGATCGCGGTGGGGTTTCGCGATGCGGAGGCAATTCGAGCCAGAATCCAGCCTTAAAGGGTTTGCTTGAAGGGTCTTGGGGGCGAGACCAGTTCACGGCTGATCGTTGTTCCAAACTGACTCTTCCCCTTCCCGCACAATCAAAATTTCTTCTGATCGAATGCTGACCTCTACCCGATCGCCATACTGAATGCCTAGAATTCTGGGCAGGATTAGCTCGATCGTGCCGGGGTCTTGAAAATGACCCAGTTTCGTTTCGGGGCGCGGGTAATAGACCCATCCGCCATAAATGCGCGAGTAATAGCTCAGGCGACAGGGCGAAAAGGAGAAATCTTCCGGCGCGTGTTCGGGCGACCATTTGACGCCGTGAAATGTGTACTGGGGCATTTGCACAACAAACTGAGCCGGGCGCAGCGACACATTCAGCGTGGCGGGATAATCGCTCGATAAATCTAAGCCTAGTTCTTTAAAGAACGGTATCTGCATCTCGATACTGCCCCTGGGATAAGGACTCTCCTTCGATCGCCCCGACGCGATCTGATGCCCTGCAACAACCACACCCGCCACCGTTTTCCACACCATTTCCTGTGTCCTTTTCCTGACTCTTTTCTTAGCTTTTAATAACAAGCTAAAGACAGACGATCGCTCAAATTCCTCATGCTAGCCTGTGAGCAATTGTTATGCTCGCTTCACGTTTAAGCTCACTTTTTACTTTGACACCAGAAGGAATTTTTCATGGTTCAAACGCCCCCTCCCTCAATTTCCCCTAAACAAATGACCATTCTGCGAATTGCCACCGCAATGGCTTGGTCAGATGGTGGACTGACAACCGAAGAAGTGAATGTTCTGCTCGATCGCCTCAGCCAACTGTTTGCCAGCGATAGCCACCAGCAGCAGCTTCACCAAGAACTCCAGGATTACATGATGCAAAACCTTCCCCTGGATGAACTCCTACCTAAGCTGCAAACTGAAGAAGAAAAAGAGCTGGTGCTGCGCCTAGCCTACGAAGTGATTCGATCGAGTTCTCGCGTTCCCAGCGAAGCCAAAATCAACCAGGAAGAAGCCACTGCTTACGAAAAACTGATTAGCTCCCTCAACCTGCCCTCAGAGAAAGTTAAACAAATCGAGTCCGAGATCGACGCTTTAGATAAAAAAGATGATCTGATTGATTTGTTGACAGAGCGGTTGGGGAGTTCTGCTTGAAGGCAGAAGAAGGATGGGAGGATCAGTTGAAATATCCCTCCGCCCTTCTAACTCATCTCCAACATCCGCCGAATCGGCTGCAAAGCCGCCTGCTGAATCTCAGGGGTGAGCGTGACTTCAGGCGATCGATTTTTCATTGCCAGGTAAATCTTCTCCAAAGTGTTGAGCCGCATGTGGGGGCACTCGTTGCAGGCACACTGATTTTGTGGCGGAGCGGGAATAAACTCTTTGTGCGGAGCGGCTTTCTGCATCTGGTGAATGATGCCGGGTTCGGTGACGACGATAAAGCGATCGGCTTCGCCCTTGAGCGCGTAGTTCAGCAGAGCCGTCGTCGAGCCAATATAATCAGCATGTTGCAGAACGGCGGGTTCACATTCAGGGTGGGCAATCACCTTTGCCTGCGGGTGTTCCATCTTGAGCTGAATAATCTTGCGCTCCGAGAAGGTTTCATGCACGATGCAGCTTCCCTGCCATAGCACCAGATTTCGTCCGGTTTGCTCCATTACATAGCGTCCTAGGTTGCGATCGGGCGCGAAGATGATCGGCTGATCGGCGGGGATTTGCGACACGATTTTGACAGCGTTTGAGCTAGTGCAGATGATATCGCTCATCGCCTTAATTTCTGCTGTGCAGTTGATGTAAGACACCACCAAATGGTCTGGGTGAGCCGCCTTAAAACGGGCAAACTCCGCCGGAGGGCAGCTATCTGCCAGCGAACAGCCTGCGTTTAGATCGGGCAGCAGCACCAGCTTATCGGGATTGAGGATTTTTGCCGTCTCTGCCATAAAGTGAACTCCGGCAAAGACAATCACATCTGCGCTGGTTTTGGCGGCTTCCTGAGAAAGTCCTAGCGAGTCGCCCAAATAATCAGCAATGTCCTGAATCTCTGGGTCTTGATAATAGTGCGCCAGAATGACAGCGTTTAGCTCTTGCTTCAACGCCTGGATCGTGCCAACGAGGTCAAAC
>NZ_JACJOR010000384.1:0-15062 GCF_014695615.1 Leptolyngbya sp. FACHB-711 | reverse complement strand
AAGTTTTTTGATGTTTTTTAAAGGCGGGGATTCACGTCTTTTGCCATGTCTAGAAAAGCGGCTGGGTCAGCATCCGAGAATCCTTCGGTCGCCTGCGACGCATCAGACTGGATGCTTATTTTACTGATATCGAGGTTAGGAGAAGTTGCTTCTTCAGCTGCTTTTTCGCCTTCGCCCGTGCGATCGATCGCGGCAACATCAAACTGTTTTGATAATTCATAGTCCGAAGCAACATCAACCTGGGGCATTTTCTCATCGCCCGTCTTGATTTCTTCGACCATGCGTTCAGCATCAAAATTAGAGTTTGCACCAGCTTGAGTCATATTCTACTCCTTGTAACTTTTGCTATAAATATCGCGGATTGAATGGGCTAATCGTACCAACTGCTTTTTCGAGCCATACCACCCTTGAGGCAGATTTAATTCTTTTCGTAGGAGAGATTTCGAAAAGACAATTCCACTTTTCAAAGTCTTTCCTCGGAGCGTTTCAGATGGCTTCAGTAACCTGCTAAATCTAGACGGGAAAAAGTTCGGAGATAACAAACGATGACATTTAATACCGATCAGAACTCTCAACTGCTTGCAGAAAAAGAACAGCGCGTTTTTCAGTCGTATGGTGAATTGGGAATTGACGATCGCCTTGCATTGCTTTATTTGATTTATGAGAAAATGGGCGAGTCGATTACGCCTGCAGCTCCGGCAGCAGCAGAACCTAATCTGGCTCCTGTACTGCTGGGTGATTTTTATCATCTTGGCAAGGACAAACAGCTCGCCGTTATGCGCGAAATTGTGAACCGTGAAGAGACAGAATATTCCAGAGCATACGGCGGTTTGAGAGAAAATAATCAGCTTGCAGTGTGGTATGCCTGGGCAAAGGGCATGGGCGATACCGTAGTGGGAATGCCAGACAACTATCAGCCCACGGAGGCAATCCAAAACCTGCTGAAGGCGCTCGAGGACCTGGAGTTTCAAGAGCAAATTTCAGTTCTGCGTCTGATCGCGAGCAACATGGGCTACAGCGAAGTGGAGCCAATTCCAACTCAGGCAGAAACCGGAAAGACCTCTAGTTTCTAAAGAAACTCCTGATATCTAGACGGCACATCGATATTTCAGCTAGATATTTCGGCAGCGATCGTTCAGAGTCTAGGGGCAGTTGGCAAGCTGCCCTTATTTTTATAGAACGTTTCCTGATAGACGTGAACTGTGCAGATGGTCTGCCGTATCACTAAGTTTCAGAAATCGTAAAACCTTCGATCAGCATTCGGATCGAAAACTGGAGAAATTGATCGAACGCTTTCCCCTGAGCGACAAATCGTTGCTTATCCCATCGTTGCCCATCGCATTGCTAAACCCAACTAACACCCCTTAAGCAGCTTCTGGATAAATCGAATCAATCGGTTCTGCTTCTGGCTCTGGGTCAAACTCAACTTCTGGTACGGGGATATCTGCTCCGTTAATCGTTGTCCCCAAAAACTGAATTTCTTCTGACTCCAATAGCTGCTGCGTCGTTTCGTTCAGCAAACCCTCTTCGGTTACTTCAGGACGCGCCACTAGCATAATGCCATCGCTGAGCGGCTCCAGCAGCAGGGCATCGCTCGATCGACTCAGAGCGGGTGTATCTAGAACGACCCAATCAAACTGTTCTCGTCCGATTTTAATGAGCTGTCGCATTGCGTCCGATTCCAGAATGGCTGCGGCATATCGCTGAGGTGCAAGGCTCGGCACAATAAATAAATGATCGATCGCCGGAACTGCCCGAATACAGCGATCGAGCTGCTGATAATACTCTGCCGATTTAAAGGCTAGACCATCAGGTGGCTGAAGGTGCAGAGCGGTGGCTTGAGAAGGCGATCGAAGGTCTGCTTCAATCAGCAGCGTCTTTTTGCCTGCCCGTGCTGCCGCGACTGCAAGATTATAAGCCGTGACCGTTTTTCCTTCGCCGCTCACTGTGCTGGTAATCAAAACGACCTTTAGCTCAGGTTCGCCCCCAATTCGCTTCAGGTTAGTCCTCAGTCGCTCATAGAAGTCTAGATAGGGTGAGTCCGCTTCTAAGACGGGCAATTGCTCATCTTCCTCGGGCAGCAAAGGCAAAATACCCAGCATGGGAACTTCTTGCTGGCGCAAAGCTGCTTGGATATCTTCAGACGTGTAGAACGTGGGATCGATCATTCCCAGCACCATGACCAGTCCGCCACCAACCAGTACGGCGAATATCCCGCCTAATAATAGAATCATGCTGCCGCTCAAGCTAGCTTCGCTAGTCGCCTCGGTTGCCGGCGGCTCAGCCACAATTAAGCTGCCAACCGTTTCTTCTTGCGCCAGTTTTGCATCTGCTAAGCGTGCCTGTACCTGATTGTAGAAAGTCTGCTTCAGGGCAATCTGCTGCTGAAGTCGCTGCTGTTCGAGCTGCTTATTCGGAATGCTGCCATACTCTCGCCGAAGCTCCTGTTCCGATCGCACTAGGTCGGTGAGCTGCTGCTGAAGGGTTTGCTGCTGAGTGGCCAGCCCGACTAAGGTATCTGCCAGTGCCTTTCGTGCCGGGTCGAGGCTACTGGCTTGGCGAATCTGCTGTAATGCTGTTCTTCGTCCGAGAGCATTATCACGATCCAGGGAAGTCGCGATTGGATTGCCGCCAATCACTTCACCGACCCGTGCCTGAAGCTGCTGCTCATACACTTCGAGCTGACTCTGTAAGTCCAGCATTGTTGGATGATCGGGACGCAGGGTTTTGGCAAATAGCTCCCGCTGCGATTCCACCTGATAAATTCGCGCCCGCAAGTCGGCAAGAATCGGATCGGCACTCAGGGCAGAAGCAAGATAGGCTTGTTCAGGAGTCATGCCCAGACGGTTCTGCAAGCTGCGAATTTGAGCAGTCATTCCCGTGAGGGCTAATCGAAGCTGTCGCTGCTGCTGCTGAGTGCTGGTGATTGCGCCGAGCAAACTACCGCTTTCGGCTGCCTCGATCGCCGTTCCTTCTCGCCGCACATAGGTTTCAAGCTGCTGTTCTGCCGATCGCAGTTCGTCGGTGACTTTCGGCAAAAGCTGATCCAGGTTTTCGATCACGCGCCGCAATTGCTGCGTATTAAATTGACGGCTCTGCTCGATCATGGCTTTCATGAGCAGATTAGTGACTTTTTGCGATCGCTCTTTGCTGCTGTCTTGATACGCCACGGTAATGCGTAGAGCCTGAGAGCCAGCTGGAGCAGCACCTGCAGCTTCTGTGCCATTTCCCGTGACGGTAACTTTGGCACGCTGTGTTAAAGCCAGTTCCGATAGGCGAATCTCCTCTGCTTCAAGCAGCTTGAGCGTCGTGCTAACGACCTGGTTTGAAAGCAGCATTTCCTTGGTTACAGCCTGTCCTTGCTGCTGCAATGCCGTTCCTGTGGCAGAAAAAACGTCTGGCGGCGCGCCATAGGTGAGAGCGCCCTCGGTTACATAGGTTGCTGTGGGTGGCTTTTGCAGCACTGCTGCTCCGCCTGCAAGCCCTGCGACGACCAGGAATCCGGCGAGTCCAGCCCATTTATGTCGATCGAGGGCGATCCAATATCGCTTAATGAAGGGGGGAGTCATGGGTTAGCCCTTGGTTATTGCCCTCATGTTGCCAGCCTTAGTGTTCCCTGAGTGTCCTGCCGAATCGCGGTTGATCTTAACGTCTGAGCTTTAATCACTTGATCTCGATTCCCCTGACGGACCAAACAAACTTGCCGCACTGTTGCCAAGCGACTGAAAAAACAGCAAAAATCCCAGCACATCGCGAAATGGCTGCGTGAACGTATTCAGCGCATAGGTAATTCGTGCTACCCAGTTCCGACCAATCACAATCACATCGTCGTTTTCCAACATCGGGTCTTGCGTCGAGTCACCGAGCATCGCCTTTTTGCCGTCTAGCTCCTGACTCACGGCTTTTTGCTGCTGTTCATCAAACCGCACCAACCCCACATTGCGAATGTCAGCACTATTGAGATCGATCGATATTGCAGTCAGGGCATCGAGAAACCGACTGCCGCTCGGCAGCGCTAAACTTCCCATCGCGCCTCCATTTCCGGCAGCGTAATTCATAATCCGAATCTGAATTTGCTGCTGTGCCAGGGTGGATTGCGCCATCAGCATCCGGTTATAGCCCTCATCGCTGGTGCGTGAAGGAATCACGATCGTATCGCCATCGCTTAGCCGCACATCCGGTAGGGTTCGAGACTGGGAAAAGGGCGTGTACAAGTCAATTTCTCGATCGCGCACCGAGCCATCGGGCATTTGCCGTTGTACCCGAACCGATCGCAAATCTGCCTGTCCGCTGGTTCCGCCTGCTGCAATCAACGCTGAGGTCAACTGCGGCGACTGCAACGGATAAAAGCCCGGACGCACCACCTCACCCACGATCGTTACTGAAACCGGACGTTGCCCCACTAGCATCAGATCGATTTGCGGCTGAATTACAAAGCGATCGAGCGCGGTTTGAATTTTCGCTTTTGCTTCTTCCAGGGTTAACCCCTCTAATGGCAACGCGCCCACCAGGGGAATCAGCAGATTGCCCGCCGGATCGATCGTGTTCTGAAAGGTCAGATCAGGAAAGCGAAAGACATTCACAAACAGCGAATCGCCTGCTCCTAAACGATATTCATCAAACTCATCAGCCGATTGGGAAACTTCCTGGAAAATATCGGTGATTGAGGTAGGTACTTCTCTAGAAGGCAGCCTTTGGGGGTCTGCTGAATTGATCGGCATCTCCGAGTTGGCTTGAGCTGCCTGATAAAAGACGCTTGCCTGGGTCGCCCAGAACAGCGAAGTAAGCGAGAGGATTATGAGTTGGCGAAACATAGGGATCAGGTGTGCGGTCTACAGGAAGCAATCACCCTGACAGCAAAATCAATCACAGCCTATGGTGAAGGCTGAAGGGCAGTTTCAGTCAAAGCAGTCTGAATTTGCTGTGCCAGGGTTTCGAGTGGAAGACGCACCGTTTCAATGTTTCCCAAAGGAGCGATTGGCTGCATCACACTGACGGCAATCCAAGCAAGTGGCTGCTCGGTTTTCCACTGCGTTATCTGGTTTGCCCAAAACCAGTTGGTCGGGGAAGGACTGCCGCCCGTTGACCAGGCATACCACTGCATCACGGCATAGGTGCGTTCCTTTGTCCAGCCGCGCAGGAATCGAGCCTTCACTGGAATCGACTGTCCATTTGAACCAGTCACCCTAAACTCGATCGATCGCGCTGAGTCTGTCTTCCACTGCTGGAGTCCGTTGATATCCATCCAGTCCACCTGAGGCAAATCGCGAATCCAGGTTTGGGGACGCAGCAGCAGCAGGGTTGTGGTTTGCGGTGTGGCAAGTGCGGCTTCTGCTTCAGGCATGATTGCCTCAGTGGGGAAAGTGCTTCGCATCGCCTGCGCTGACCAGCTATGTCCGCCAATTTTGATCGATCGCTGGTTCAGCGTTTGCCAGCCTTTCAAGGCAAGTCCCTGTTGCTGAATCTGTTTGAGCTGCTTGACCTGCGCGAGTTCGGGCAAATGATTCCACGTCCAAGCTTGCGTCCAGTAGTTTGGCACAACGATCGCCACAACGATTGCCAGTGTAAATAAGACGATGCTTTGTTTGATCACAGCCCATTTCATTACAGTCATTCGAAATGAAATCATCAGAAATCTGTGGGTTGAGGAGCAGTATCGTTTGATTGGCGATCGATCCAGCGCATTAGCAGCACAATCAGCCCCAGCAGCACAGTGGAAAACAGATCGCCGCCCCAGCCGTCATGCAGCCAGTGAAAACCCGCCTCCTGCGCTGTGCCGTAAAAGTAGGTCAATAATGCATTGCGAATAATATTAGCAATCAGATTCAGCAGCAAGATTCCCGCTAGTAGCCGCATCACCTGTGAGCGAGACATCCGTGCTCCTGTCCAGTAGAGCAAAATCATCCCCACATAAAGGCTGGTAAACAGCATTTTTAGCCCCGCACAGTAGGGAGCAACTTCTACCACGCGATCGTTTACAAACAGGTAAATCTCATCCACCCGCACCGGCATTCCCGCTTGCACCAGCAAAAACCCTGCAACTCCGGCAATAAAACGCTGAAGCGGCAGGGTATAGGGTACGAGCAAATAGGGAACTGAGTTGGGCGTTGCTAGCAGCACCAGCAGCAGTGGAAATGCCTGAAGCCGCAGACCGGGAATCCCCTTCAGCCACAGACAAAGCCCCGCCAGCAAAATCGGCAGTGACAGATTAATCGCGTCCGGGAGCGGGCTGAGATACCAGACCAAGCCCAGCGTCAGCAGCACCATGCCGCCAAGGTGAGTGCGATCGGGTAAGGTCTGCCAGCGATGCCGTTTTGACCAGACCAGATAGGCAGCAAAAGGCAAGCCTAGCAGCCCGTGGCTAAAGTATTCATGCTCGGTGCTGATGGATTTGTTGATCCAGCCATCGATCCAGTGCAGCAGCAGCGGCGTGTACAGTAACAGCAGCAAACCGCCGATCGCCAGTATGGGCAATTGTTGAGGAAGTGCATCGAGTTTTTGCCTGACGTGCATAAGCGCAGGAAATGCTTTTCAGAATGGCTGTTTCTAGCATTCCCGCAACTGCCTTCCAAACACCAAGACCCGTCATCCTCAAATAAACGTCCTCCCCCAAAAATTTTGAAAGCCTCTCAAGCGGGAGGCACTTCATCTGAAAACTGCTGTGAAGTTATGGACATTACTGAGTAGACGAGTAGACGAATAGAATTATTCTGCGAATTCCTGCAACAGGGCAACCTTGTCCTGACCGCCCTGCTTGCTCAAGAAAAGGTAATTTTGAAATTCCTTGATCGACAAATCGAGAGAACTCTTTGCTGATATCATGACAGCCGGATGACCAGAGCGTTGAGCTTCCTGAAAAAACTCCTTTAGCTCCTCGTTGGACATTGGGCGCTCTTCCCAATAACACCAGCACACTTTTTGCAAATGATCGTCGTAGTGCCCAGCGTTTTCTCTCATTACATAGCTTACAAACAACCCGTAGAGAACGTACTCGGACAAATGCTTTACTCTAGTAACGACCTCTAGCCAGTCCTGCTGAAAGTTCTCCTCAAGCAATCGATACAGTTGGATTAAAGTATCACGTCTCCAGGTAACAATCTGGCTAATGTAGAAGTCATAGTAGTTGTTTTCCAGGGGCAAATTAAGTAATTTCTTGGCAGTATCCTTCCATTTTCTGCTCTCCTCAAATTCGTGATCGCTAGAGTGGTTCACTCGAAAGATTCGGGCTTTATCGCCTTTCGTTAATGCTCGAGGATCAAAGGAGTTAATGAATGCAACATCTGAGTCAACAAATATGAGAATGTCCTCTTTTACATACTGCGCTGCTGCTAGTTTCACAATCTGCTGAACTAACCATCCTCGCAGCAAAAAGTTACCTGATTGGTAACCTTTCAGATTTAGCCAAATATTTTTTCGGTCAAAGAAAGGAACTCGCTTAATCCAAAAGGGAAGAATTTCTTCTTTGGTTAAGATGATTATGTTTTCATTAGATAGCTGCTGAAAAAGATCAAAGTCTTTTTTCTCGACAACGATGTAATGTTTTACTGGGAAAGCTACGAACTGCTTGATGCTCCAACACAGTAGCTTGCATCTTTGAAAATCTGGCGCATAGCTGGGGGTAATAAATGCAAAAGAAAAGATGCTCATTGTTTTCCCAGGTACTGGCAGTGTTATTTACAAGATACTGGGCTATCCGTAAGTATTCCAGTGCTTCACAAAACCTTTATGAAGGCATCTGTAAAAATATGTAGGAAACTTATCCTAACTCCCTACAATTGTTCCTGGTAATCATGTGCTGTGCCAGCAAAACACTGAGTAGAAGGCGGTTTGACAGCCTTTTAGTGAATCAGGGTAACGATCACAATCTCATTCGGACATTAGAGAATCCAGGCGATTACTTAAGCTGCCCCTAGCTCTTTAGTTTTCGGTATAGTTCATTACTTTTGGAAGGAATCAAACCTCGTTTCCTTCTGTCTTGATAGAAGAAGGTAAATCAAGGATTAGAGCTTCTAAAACTTTTTACTTCCAAAGATAGTTGGCATACTCCAAGTGAGGGCTAGGGGAGCAGGTTTGTGTTCTACTTAATAATGCCAGGCTGCAAATTTACGCTTTATCCTGCTAGCAGCGATCGATCCGCCTGAAATTCCATCGCTGGATGTGAGGCAAGGATCGACTGCTTCATCAGGGATTCGATCGCGCTGACCACCTGCTGAATCTGTGAGTCTGCCATACCCGGATAGAGCGGCAGCGACAAAATCTCCTGGCTCATTAGTTCTGCGGCGGGAAAGTCACCTGCGCGATAGCCAAGATGCTGGTAGGCGGGCTGAAGATGGCAGGGAATCGGATAGTGAATGCCCGTTTGAATGCCGAGTTCGGTCAGTCCGGTTTGCAGTGCGATTCGATCGATTGTGCAAGCCTGGGTCACACGAACCACATACAGATGATAGACATGACCCGGACCGCTCTGGTTCTTAATCGGCACAATGCCGTATTCTGCAAGCGGCTGAAGCAAAGCGTCATACTGCTGAGCAATTCGGTAGCGATCGGCATTCCAGGCAGCCAGATGAGGCAGTTTCACCTTGAGGACGGCAGCCTGAATCGAGTCCAGCCGGCTGTTTGTGCCCAGATCGGTGTGAAAGTATTTGCGGAGTGCGCCGTAGTTGCGAAGCGATCGCAAGGTTTGCGCCACAATCTCTTCCGAAGTAAGCACGATACCCCCATCGCCGAATGCTCCCAGATTCTTGCTGGGGTAAAAGCTAAACGCCGCCGCGCTGCCAATCGAGCCTGCTTGATAGCCCTCCCGCGCTGCCAAGTGCGCTTGGGCAGCATCCTCGAAAATCAGCAGGTCATAGGCACTGGCGAGATTCAGCAGTGCACTAGGCGACACCATTTGCCCGTAGAGGTGAACTGGGACGATCGCCCGTGTCCGGTAGGTGATTGCCTTCTCGGCTGCCAGCAAATCGATCAGCCCAGTTTCCAGATTGCAGTCTACCAGGATTGGCGTTGCCCCCGTTCGCAGTACCCCAATCAGTGTGGCAACAAAGGTATTTGCTGGCAGCAGCACTTCATCGCCCTGGCCAATTCCACAAGCTTGAAGCCCCAGCGCAACTGCATCTGTGCCGCAAGCCACCCCAACCCCATAGCGAGTTCCGCAAACTTGAGCAAAGGCAAACTCAAACTCACTTACTGCTTGCCCCAAAACATAGTCGCCCTGCTCGATTACCGATCGAATTGCCTGTTCAAGCTCTTGTTGAAGCGGCTGCTGGAACTGAAAATCAACAAATGGAATGAAAGAAGAATGATTCATAAACCCAAGAAATTCTGAAAGGAGGGTAACCAGGGAAACATCATGAGCAATGGGAAGACGATAAGTAATAAGCAAGAGCAGCAAACAAGCATATCTGACCCACTGCAATCGAAAAAAGCTGGAATAGAAGCAGTGTTCTAGCTCGGTATACTGCTCACCAAACGACTGCTCACCAAAATACTGCTCACTGAACGACTCAAGTTACCTGATGAGGATACGGTTCGCGAGAATACAGTCCGCAATTCTGCAAGAGTTCTGCAAGAATCCGGCCTGCAAAGAACTTACTGTGCCTAATGGGGCTGTGCCTAATGGGGACGATATCTCTAGTTATGTCGGATCTTGTGTAATTTTAGATACAGATTGATAGTGAAGAGTCGATAAAGACTTTTTTCCAGGGTTTCAGAATTAGGATTTCAAACTATGTTCTGAAACGCATTGCTTCTATCGTATTTGTTTCATCCAATCGCTAACTCCGATCGCGCAACTCTGTTTCTAGCTTATTGATATCTTCCGGCAGAAAAACGTAGATTTGACCACTGTACGCCTCGCCGCTTCGCGTTTGCGCTGTTTCCATCCAGTAGGCATAGCGATCGCCCTGGCGAATTTCTCCTTGAACCGATTCCAGCAGAGGAGTGTCACGATTCGTTGCGGCTTGCTGCTGCTCCTCCGTGGGATAGCGGTACACCAGGTTTCCCTGCACAAAATCCTGATAAATGTCATCGCCGTAGACGCTGCGAAGAGTTGAAGCAAGGCGATCGAATGTTACGCCATTGGTCATGTCAAACAGGGTAATGCGCTCTGTTCGAATTGTGCCCCGGCTCTCTAGAGCGGCTGCGCGTCCGGGTGAAGCGGTGAGTGCTTCAAAGGAAAATCGGCGGGCAGGCGTATCGCTTTTTCGCACAAGCAGCGTTTCGCCACTGGCAGGACGAAGGGCAGAATTGGCTTGAATCCATGCGGCCGCTTGATCAACCGTTTGCCCCGGAAGTGCCATTGCGCGATCGTTTCGCAATGAAAATTGCCCGATATCGGTAATCATCAGCAAAACACTGGCGAAAACAAGCTGAAATCCAAATCGAAGCTTCTTCATGCGTCCTTTGTTAACCTGAACGATTACAAGTATGCTTCTAACGTGCCCACATCAACCCATTGATGCACTCCCCTGCGCGAATTACAAGGAGCCCCAGGACGGGCGAGTGTAGCCCACGCAGTTTCAAGACTTAACGCTTTCAACTTTAATCACAGCAGAGTGTTCAACGCAAGGGATGAAAAAAGGTATCAAAAAGAACAGACATCCTCTACTGCAAAGTTACTGCTCACAACTTTACTAAACACTCTTTGAAACGTGACAGAACTGAATAAATCTATTAATCAAGCTTTTTGCTCTCTCGGTACCTATGTGAATTGATACTTTTGATGCTTCTTCTCCGGAATGAAGCAATACTCATCACATCTCGATCTGGATGATTCTGCTATCCTACTATCGTGACTAAATCAGTGTGTCCGGAACAGGTGCTACTACCGTTTAGAAAAAGCCATCGCAGGATGAGGGGGAGAATCCCCTTGCGAATCGATATTAGAGTTTGATAAATCTATCCAGACTCTTGTGCAAGCAAGCATTTGTGGAAGCATTGAGCAAGGAGCTAGAGGGTGACGTCAAGCGTAGAGTTGGTTCCCGGCACGGTAGTAAATCACCGCTATCATATTCAGCGCGTTCTTGGACGGGGCGGTTGTGGACGGACTTATTTGGCGATCGATCGATGTCGCTTTAACGAGCTGTGCGTTCTTAAAGAATTTGTGCCCAATCACCAGGGCGACCCGGTGGTTGCTTCAAAACTGCGTCAGCTCTTTCGGCGAGAGGCGGCAATTCTGCACAAGCTCGATCATTCGCAGATCCCCAAGTTCTATGCAGGATTTGAGCTAAATGATCGGCTGTTTATCGTTCAGGAGTTCATCGATGGCAAAACCTACTGGAAACAGCTTCAGGAACGAAAACAGCAGGGTGAAGCGTTTACGGAACAGGAAATTGTGCCCTGGCTTCGCAGCCTCCTGGAATTGCTTGACTATCTACACAGCCAGAAGATTGTGCATCGGGACATTTCGCCCGACAACATCATGCTTTCCCGCAGGCGCAATCTCCCAGTTTTGATCGATTTTGGCGTGGTTAAGCAAACGACCCAGGCAGAGCTGATTCCTCAAAGCTCTGGGCTGATTCAGGCTTCTGTCGCAGTTGGCAAAGTCGGCTACGCGCCCTACGAGCAGATTCGGATGGGGCAGTGCTCGCCACGCAGCGATCTCTATGCCCTGGCAGTTACCGCCGTTGTGCTGTTGACTGGGCAATCGCCGCACCTGCTGATGAATCCAAAAACGCTGGACTGGCAATGGCATCGCAGGGTTAAGCTCGATCGCCGCTTTATGCAGATCCTCGATCGCATGATGGCAGAACGCCCCACTGATCGTTACCCCTCGGCTCGTGCTGTTCTACGGGATTTGTCAGGTCTGCCGACAGGTTCTCATTCTGAGTCAATCAGCTTCCTGTCTCGCCCGCAGCCGATTCGAACTGCGCAACCTGAGGAGAGTTCCGTCCGAAATGCCCAGCCTGAGCTGACCCTGCTCCAGTCCTCGGTTTCCTTTCTGACGATCGCGACTGACTCCACCCAGATCGAATCCGCTTCTAGTCGAACTCGCCTGACATTGGCTTCCCAGGTTGCTTTGTCTTCAACTTGTGTGCCGCTTCCCCTGACCGATCTCAATCCGCTGACATCGGGGCAGCTAGGCAGCGCGATTCCTCCATACGAGAACCAGCTTCGCTTCGCTCCTAGGACAGGATATTCAAAGATTTGGGTTAGGCAGAAACCAGCCTGGTTTGAGCGATCGGTTAGTCAAGCGCTCATGGTTGCCTCACTGCTGCTGCTACCAGTAGCAGGAATTGTGGTCGGAGTCCAGTCACCCCACATCACGCCTTTGTGTGCACCGCTGGGCAACTGTGCAGGACTTCAGGTAGCAGAGCGATATCGGCAGGCGATTGAGCAGGCAGCGAGTGCAAAAACGCTGATGTCGCAGGCTCAAACCGTGCTTGATTTGCAGCGTGCCCGCGATCGGCTCTCTGAATCCTTGGCACAGCTCAGCACGTTCAGCACAGACCCTCAAATTCAGCCCCAGGCAGTCAATCTGGTGCGGCAGTATCAGGCGGTCTTTCAGGGGCTAGAAGTCCACCTTGAACAAGAAGCGCGGGCAGAACAGCTCCTAAAACGAGCAGAGGCAGAAGCTCAGCAAGCCGCAGCGCAAAGCCATACCGCAAAAACGGCTCAGCAGTTGATCGGTGCAAAGCAGCAGTGGGAAAAAGCAGTTGCAACCCTTAAGGCAATTCCTGAGCGAGCATTTGTGACAAAACAGGCGAAATCGCGTTCAGAAGAATATCGAACTCGCCTTAAGGCAGTTGACCTACGGCTAGCAGCAATGCCGCAGTTTCTAAAGCCAGATCAGTCTCTAAAACTCGATCGATTGGTGGCTCAAGGGCAACCTGCCATACAGGCGCAACCGTCCATTACAAGTGCTTCTGCTGCTCCTGCTGTGCCGCAGCCTACGGCTGTTCAGCCAGCTCAGACCAATAGCTCATCCCGGTCTGTTGCTCGTGTGCCTCAGCCATCCCGTGCTCAGGCATTAAAGCGATCGTCTCAGGTAAGGGCTGCATCTCGCTCACAGCCGCCTCGCCGCTCCTCACCAATACCGCGTCTGGCCATGGCAACGCATCGATCGAGCCAGGTCTTTATTTGGGTCGATCAAGCCTTGGTTAATTCTGATGGAGTGCCGACCGCCAATCTCCGTATTGTCAACAATAGCGATCGAGCATTTAGCTTTAGTCCTGTCTATGCTGAGGTGCAAACGGCTGAAAACCAGATGCTTCGCTCCAGAGTTTTGCTGACCAGCACCTCTGAAACTGTGCTGCAGCCTGGAGAAGCGATGTCAGGCTCAGTCTCGCTGCTCGATCGCAACTGGAATTCTTCGCATCCGAGGCAGGCAACACTGGTGATTCAAGAACGGGCAAGCGGCAATCGCGTGTTTCGCATTCCCCTACCAATGAGCCTTGTGGGATGGTATTCCTCTAATCGCTGAAGCAGCAAAAATCGCTAAAGCAGCAAAAAAGAGGGACAACGATCCCTCTTTACTTTTCAAACTAAAATTCAAACTAGAAATTGTCAGTTGAATATCAGTTGAAATTGTCAGCCAACATGGGTTCTAAAGCTTACACGGTTGCTCTCGAAAGCAACTGGTCTGCCGCTGCTCGTAAAAGCTCTGCCTTATCCGTTTGCTCCCAGGGCAACTCCAGATCGTTACGTCCAAAGTGACCGTAAGCAGCAACCTCCTGATAAAACCGTCCGCCCCGCTCACCCGGAATATTTCGCAATCCAAACGTTTGAATAATACCTGCCGGACGCAGTTCAAAGTGCTGTTTCACTAGCTCTAGCAGGCGATCGTCATCAATCTTGCCAGTGCCAAAGGTTTCCACCAGGATACTCACCGGACGCGCGACCCCGATCGCATAGCTGAGCTGAACCTCGCATCTTTCCGCCAGCCCGGCTGCCACGATATTTTTGGCGACATAGCGGCAGGCATAGGCAGCACTGCGATCAACCTTTGTGGGATCCTTGCCAGAGAAAGCCCCTCCACCATGCCGGGAATAGCCGCCATAGGTGTCCACAATAATCTTACGCCCAGTCAAGCCTGCATCGCCCTGAGGTCCACCAATCACAAACTTTCCTGTCGGGTTGACCAGATAGCGAGTGCGATCGTCCGGCTTGACTTCCAGATCATTAAAGCAAGGTTCCACAACTAGCGACCACAGATCCTCCCGAATTTTTGCCTGAATTTCAGCCAGGTCTGTAATCTCACCAATCTCAGGGGCATGCTGCGTGGAGACGAGAATTGTGTCAATTCCAACAGGTTTACCGTCTTCGTAGATCACCGTCACCTGTGTTTTACCATCAGGACGCAAATAGGCAAGCTGTCCTGTTTTCCGAATGGCGGCTAGCTTCCGAGCGATCCGGTGAGCCAAACAAATTGGGAGCGGCATCAATTCGGGGGTTTCGTTGCAGGCAAAGCCAAACATCAAACCCTGATCGCCAGCCCCAACCGCATCCAGTGCTTCTTCGCTGGACTGTTCACGGGTTTCCTGTGCGTGGTTTACTCCCTGAGCAATATCGGGAGACTGTTCATCCAGCGCAACGAGGACAGCGCAGCTACTGGCTGAGAAGCCATTTGTTGCATCGGTGTACCCGATTTCAGCAATCTTTTTGCGTGCCAAATCCACATAATTGACCTGCGCCTTTGAAGTAATTTCGCCCGTGATTAACACCAGACCGGTGTTCACGACAACTTCTGCCGCAACGCGGCTGGCAGGATCTTGAGCTAACAGCGCATCCAGGATCGTATCCGAGATCTGGTCGCAGACTTTATCGGGATGACCTTCCGTAACAGATTCCGATGTGAACAGGTAACGACGTGCCAAGGCAACAACCTCTCCTAACGCTAGAGTCAGAGATAAGTATAATCAGGGAAGGGAATAAATTGATATCCTTCCTGAACGGAGCGACAATCTCAGCTTAACCGAATTCTGGAATCCTTTCGGATAACCAGCTCTTTTGTAAAGCAATAAATTCCCCCAGTAGGTTTACTGATTTGGTCATTCTAAATAATTTGAATTTGATCAAGCTGATTCACTAAAACAGTAGCATTGGTCAGATTCGGTTTGCTCGAC
>NZ_JACJOR010000383.1:0-12331 GCF_014695615.1 Leptolyngbya sp. FACHB-711 | reverse complement strand
GGGCAATGCCCAGATCAGAAGTGTAAACAAACGGACGAATATAAAACGAAGTGCGCGGCTGATTCTTTCTAACGAAATCGATAATGATACTCTGAATTTTATCGGCGGGAAGGTCGTAGTGCAGGAAGCGAGCACTGTTGCTGAGGCGTTGACAGTGGCGATCGAGCCGAAACAGCAGCACTTGATCAGGATTTTGGGGATCAGGAATGCCGCGCAGCCCGCCGAACGCGCCTGTACCGTAGTGCAACGCATGCGTTGCGATCGAAATCTTCGCATCGGTAAACGGCACAAATTGGTTTTGAAAATATGCGATCGGCAAAAAGTTGTGCATCGTCCTAAACCCTAACTCCTATAGCGTTCACATCATAGCTTTGAACAGAGGGTGTAGAAGCCTTGTTCCCGCGCAGGGGTAGAATGCCTGCACCCTGTTCAACCTCCATAAAGGATTGCTATAGACCCTATCAGGAGACCCCAGACAACCCGACTGTCCCATTTTTTAGATTGTTTAGCATTATCCCATACGGTTGCCAGCAGAGTTCAAGGGACAGCGATTTCAAGAGCAGCCATGAAACCCTGACCTCGCTCTGTTCGTGCTGGTGTTAGTGCTGGACTAATCCTGGGCACAATCGCAGTTAAGTTTCCATTTTGTGTCCTGATTTCATGACTCATTCTGCGTCGGGTAAGCTGCCGTTAATGATTGTGGATGATGAATCCGATAATCTTGATTTGCTGGATCGCACCTTTCGGCGATCGTTTACGGTGTATCGGGCAAATAGTGCGCTAGAAGCCCTTCAACTGCTGGACGAAGCGGGCGAAATGGCGGTGATTATTTCTGATCAGCGAATGCCGCGAATGAACGGCACCGATTTTTTGAGCAAAACAGTCGATCGCTTTCCCGATACGATGCGAATCCTGCTCACAGGCTATAGCGATGTGCAGGATCTGGTTGGAGCTATCAATTGCAGCAAGGTCTTTAAATACATCACCAAGCCCTGGGACCCAGAGGAACTGCGGCAAACGGTGCAGCAGGCGGGCGAAATTTATCAGGTTGTCAAACAAAGAACTGCCGAACTGCATCGTTCCCTGCGACGTGAATCTGCCCTGAATGAGGTCATGTCTGCCATTCGCGAATCGCTGGATTACCGTGCTATTTTGCAGGCGATCGTCCGTACCTTTTATACTACCTTTGCCGTAGATGCCTGTTTGCTGTACCCGGTGGATGCCGTTGAAAGTTCCCCAACGCCTGAAGGTGATCCAGAAGAAAAAGCTGATCTAATGCCGTTTTGTTTTCCACAAACGTTTTCAGACTTTCTCTCAGAAGAATTCTCAGAAACATCCCTGAAATCATTCTCAGTGGCATCGCCTCACGGGCTGTCTTTGAGCGAGGAAACCAGTGGTATCCAGCCAGAGATTCTGTCTTCGGCAGCGGGAAACGTCTACGTGCTCACCGTACCCCTCTGCGATCCTCGCAATGCTCAGGAGCGGCTTGCGGTTCTGCGATTGCTTGGCAAAAATGCCTGGTCAAACGAAGACCTTGATTTAATTGAGACGGTCGCGGCACAGGTCGCCCTAGCCCTCTCTCAGGCAAAGCTTTATCAGCAGCTTCAGGTTCAAACTGAACAGATGCGATCGCAGCTTGCCATTGCCCGGCAGGTGCAGGCGAGTCTACTGCGGCAAACCCTACCGGAACTAGAGCAGGCAAGAGTCCAGGCGGTAACGATTCCGGCGCAGGAGATCGGCGGTGACTTTTTTGAGGTGTACGAGCATCCCGACGGTCATGTATGGATCGCAGTGGGCGATGTTTCTGGCAAAGGTGTTCCGGCAGCCCTGCTAATGGCAAGCGCGATTTCGCTGCTGCGGCGAGAACTGAGCCAAGACATGCTGCCCACGCCGGATGAAGTGCTGCAAAAGTTAAACCACAGCCTGTTTCAAGAGCTAGTTGGCAGCAGTTGCCTGATCACGATCGCGATCGGCTGCTACACCCCAGAAACGGGAGAGTTTGTTTATGCGAATGCGGGTCATGTCTATCCGATCGTCTGGTCTCGATCGCGACAGGAGGAAACTGCACCCACCTATCTCAAAGTACGGAGTGTGCCGCTGGGCATCTTGCCGCTTTGGCAGGCCGAGTCTGGCCGGCAAATGCTCAATCCGGGCGACGTGGTGCTGCTGGTGAGCGATGGCATTACAGAAGCTGAGTTGAGCGACACCGCAATCCAAAGCAGTTCTCCTGGAGCCAGCGATTTTCCTAGTGCTCTGCCGCTGCTGCGGTCAGCCGGACTTTGGGAGATCCTGCGTCAGCGATCGTCTTTTGATCTGGGCGATGTTTTAGCAGAAATTCGCGGTCACTGCCCAGTGCAGGACGACGACCAAACGCTACTTACTCTGGAGGTGCTTTAGCGTATGAGAACCGAGATTCAAGTTCCCAGCGACTTGAGATTTCTAACAATTATTGAGAACTGGCTGCTGAATTCTCTCGCACTGGAGCTTGAGGAACAGGTTGATTGGCAGCGTCACTCTTGTCGGCTGCGGCTGGCTCTGGTCGAAGCTTACTCCAATGTTGTCCGTCATGCTCATCAGGGTCAGCCCGATCTGCCTGTCATGATCAAGGTCGAACTGAAAGCACGAAACCTACAACTCGAAATTTGGGATCACGGGCAGGGATTTGACCTTTCAACCTATTTGCCGCCAATTCCTCAAGATAAGCAGGAAGGGGGCTATGGCTGGCTGATTCTCAATCGTTTGATGGATCGAGTTGAGTACCGGCTGCGGGTGAACGGGCGCAATTGCCTGAGGCTAGAGACAACGTTGCCAGAACGCGAAGTGGTGTCAGTCAACAGCTAAAGTTGCCGACGGTTATTCTGCAAAGCAAGCTCCTTCTTTGAGCAGATACTCAAATCCTGAACAGTCTGCCTATGCTGTGAGAAAATCTGTTTTTCTCTTACAGAACTGATGAAGCGGGCAATTTTTGTTTTAGGGGCACAGCGCAGCGGCACTTCTGTCACCAGCCATGTACTGTCAGAACTTAGCGTGCAGTTTGGAGACCGCGATCGATTTATTCAGTTTGATCACAATCCGATCTTCTTTGAGTTGCCATGGGTAAACGAACTGAATAATCAGATTGTGAAGGCGATCGGTCATCAGTACATCGATTTTTTTCTGCCACTCGAAGCTGACTTTATGGCTCCTAAAATCCAGCCGCAGATTCAGGCGATTCAGGCAGACATTCATCGATTGATTCAGAATGAATGGCACGATCAGGTGGTGCGAACCAGTTTCCCTTTCAAGCCGATCGCAGCAGCAGATTCGCAAGACTTCATCATCGGTATTAAAGATCCAAGAATTTCACTCACGTTTCCCATCTGGGAGCCTGTTTTGCTAGCGCGAGGCTATTCAATTCAGGTTGTTCAACCGTTTCGATCGCCCGCTGGATTTCTACACTCAAATCAGAAGTTATTTCATCAATGGGAAGGGTGGACGATCGATCGACATCTGCATTTTTGGCTTCAGCTTAATTTAGCAGCAGTCTATTTCACACGACGTTATCCGCTTCACCTCCTGAACTATGATCGTTTGATGCAGTTTTCGTTAGAAGAAGTTGTCCAGCTTGTCACTGCACTATCACTGAATGTTTCTCTCGCTGAGAAAGCAGCAGCTGTGGTTCAAACTGAGCATTATCATCATGGTGATCGATCAAAAGACGTTCAGACGGATATTCCCTGGGTCAATGAGGTTTATTTAAAACTTTGTAACAAAACTATTACAGCCAACGATTACCTGAACTACCGTCAGCAAATGCGATCGATGTCACTTGTCTAAGTTTTGATGGGTGAGAGGAAGTTTGCGTTGCAGCTTCCTAAATCTTCTATAAATGGGGAACTTTGAGCAGTGGAAAGCCTCCAGCATGAGGTTGAAAGGCTAACAAAATTGGGAGGGCAATCCACAGATGATTGTATACGGTAGCCACCCTTGGGAGAACCCTACTCTTCCGAATTTCAAAGTCCCCCAGCATTAGGAACTTGGGGGCAAGGCAGGACTGCTACGACTGATTAATTCTACGAGTGATTAAACAGATCGGTAATAAGCCATTGCCACCCTACAAGATTGCGATCCTGCTAAGAATTGACCCAGTCTACTTTGCCAGATAGCTCTGAGCTTCCTGAGCGACTGCCTGCATCTCGTCCTGAGCAAGCCGCCCCAGTGCAGACCGCGCTTCAGGATGATTGAAACGGCTGAGTGCTTGAGCCACTCGGTAGCGAATTTGCCAGTCTGAATCTGAGATATAGGGTAGAAGTAAGTTAACTGCCCGATCGTCTCCCAATTCCCCAAGCGAGCCGATCGCTGCCGTTTTTACCAGTTCATTCTCGGATTGGAGAGCGGTTTGGAGCAGATCAAACGATTGCGGGTCACCCAGTTCGCCCAGTGCCGCAATCACGCTGAACTGCACCAGCCACTCTGAGGAGCGATGGTAAAGCTGCTGAAGATCATTGAATGCTTCTGTTAGCTTTAATGCACCGATTGAGTCTGCGGCGGCTGCTTGCACATCGGGTTCAGGGTCTTCGGTGAGGGCACGACGTAGAATTTCGAGCGCTGTGGAGGGATTTTGTCGCCCCAAGCTCGAAAGCTGGCTCACTGCCGCATATCGCACTCGTACATTGCGATCGACCACCAGCGGCTGGATCAGGTCAAAGGCGATCGACGGTTCGATCTGACGAAGTTGATTGACACCGCTCAACCGATGTCCAAAGTCTTCTGAACTTAAAAGCTCCTGAACAGATTCGGGGGTAACGCTCATTTTTTAATCGTCAATTTTGAGTTTTTAGCTATTCTCCCATACCCTGCTGCGCTGCCATAAAGCGCACAATGTCGCCGCGGGTGAGAATGCCAATTAATTTACCGTCGTTGCTGAGTACGGGCAATCGATGAACGCTGCGATCGTGCATGAGCTGAGCTGCCTCGCGCAAGGATTTGTCGGGCTTGATCGTGACAATATCGCGATCGGTCATAACTTCGCCGACCGTTTGCCCCAGGGCTTTGTGCAGTTCGCGCTCGTAGCGGGCAGGATTTTCCAGATAAATGACGCTGTCCAAAATTTTGATATAAGCGGGTGGGGTAGCTCCGGTTTCCTGCCACATCAGGTCAGTTTCAGAAATAACGCCCACCAGACTGCCGCTGTCGTTAACCACAGGCAGACCGCTGATTCGTTTCTCTGCCAGAATTTGAATCGCTTCATTAAGCGGTGTTTCTGGCTTGACCACGATTGGATCTGCGGTCATAACATCTGCAACGGTTGTAACCATAAGCACTTAGCGATGCGGTTCGCAAGGAATTAAAATTGCCTTCATTCTAGAGAATTGTAGCCGAGGCAGAAACAGCCCCCTGGAGGATTTCCCCTCACGATTTAAATAACAATTTATGCCAGAGATTCATCGTTGAGATTCACAGAACGATCGCAGCACCGCCACACAGTGGTCGATCGCGCCCAGATGGGCAATCTCATAACCGTGCGTGTTTTGTGTCGGAAAGCTGAGACAGGCAGCACGGGGCACATGACCAAATTTCATCGCGATCGAGCCATCGCTGCCAAACCCGCTCAGAACTGCCATTTGCAGCGAGAGATTCTGGCGATCGGCAGCTTGTAGAAGCTGGGCGTTGAGGGCTTCATCATAAATGCCGTAGCTATCCTGCACCAGCAACACGGGGGTTGTACCGTCTTCGATCGGGTATTCCGCCGAGAGGGGGCAGATTTCGAGAGCAATCAGGGCATCTAAAGACTGTTTTTGGGTGAAATACATTGCACCGATCGCCCCAACTTCTTCTTTGGCAGAAGCCACCAGATACACATCCATTGCAGGCTGCTTGAGCGTCTCCGCCAGGGACAGCAGAATGGCGATCGAGGCTTTGTTGTCCAGTGTGTAGCTGGCGATGTAGTCGTTCAGGCGAAAAGGCTGCTTGCGATGTTTTCCGATGACCACTCGCGTTCCTGGTCGCACACCCGTCTCCGCCAGCTCTGCCGCAGATCGTTTGGTTTCAACCCAGGCAGCTTCCCAGGTCAGGGGCTTATCTTCCTGCAATGCCTTCTGAGGGGACTCGTGCGACACATGACGCGACCCAAAGCTGAGAATGCCGCTCACCGTCGATCGATCGCCCAAAATATCAACCACGCCTTCGCCATAAACCCAGGGATACGCGCCGCCCAACCTGCGAACGTGCAGCCGCCCGTCTAATTCAATCGATTTCACAATGCCGCCGATCTCGTCTTTGTGGGCGGTGATGGCAATCGATCGCTTTGCCTCAGCAGAATCCCCAGTGGAACCTGCTGAAATTTTCGCGATCACATTATCCGCCGCATCGATCCAGGCTTCGATTCCCAGTGCTTCAAACTGCCGCAGTAAATAGTCGTTGATTTCCTGCTCTGCACCGCTGGGAGAGTGGCAGAGGACGAGTTCGGTAATGGTGTCGAAGAGGCGATCGAAGGAGGACATTTTACGAATAGCGGATTCCGGCTTGCTTTAAGCGATCGAGTGCTTGCTGAAGCCGATCGCAGTCTGCAATCAAGCTAATTCGCACATAGCCCTCGCCGCCCGCACCAAAGGCATTGCCCGGAGTGACAACGACGCCCGTCTGCTGAAGCACGGATAGGGCAAAATCAGTGGAGCTGATGCCAGAGGGACAGGGAATCCACAAATACATCGTGGCTTTGGTTTTAGGGATGTTCCAGCCCAGGTCTGCCAAGCCCTGAATCAGGAAATCACGGCGGGTACGGTAGCGCTCCTGAACTTCATGCACATAGTGATCCGGAAGTTGAAGAGCGGTTTCAGCAGCTGCCTGAAGGGCTGCAAAAATGCCGTAGTCCAGATTGGTTTTCAGCGTACGAAGTCCCTGAATCACATGGCGATTGCCCACTACAAAGCCGACTCGCCAGCCTGCCATGTTGTAGGTTTTAGACATGGTGTGAAACTCGACGCTAATATCTTTTGCGCCCGGAATTTCTAAGAGACTGGTCGGCTGGAAACCGTCAAACGCCAGCTCTGCATACGCCTGATCGTGAACCAGCAGAATTTCGTAGCGACGGGCAAAGGCGACAATCTCTTCAAAGAATTCGCGGGGGGCAGTCGCGGTGGTAGGGTTGCTGGGATAGTTGAAAAAGAAAATTTTTGCCTGTTCCGCAACGGCATCGGGAATCTTGGTTAAGTCAATCAGCCAGTCGTTTTCTGCTGACAGAACGATCGGATGAATCTTGCCGCCTGCAATCACCGGACCCCGAAAATGCACCGGGTAAGACGGACTGGGAACCAGGATTAAATCGCCCGGATTGATATAGGCAATCGCCAAATGTCCTAGCCCTTCTTTGGAACCCAGGAGGGGCAGTGCCTCACCGTCCGGGTCAAGTGCCACATTGTAGCGGCGATAGTACCAGTCGGTAATGGCGCGACGAAAGCTTGCCGTGCCTTCAAAGGGCGGATAACCATGGTTTGCCGGATTTTTGAGCGCCTGAACTGCCGCTTCGACGATCGGTTCTGGGGTGGCTCCATCGGGGTTGCCCATGCCCAGATCAATCAAGTCCAGACCTTTTTCGCGGGCGCGGGCTTTCAGTTCGTCCAGTCGAGCAAAGACGTAAGGAGGCAGGGCTTGCAGCCGTTCAGCCGGGGTGATCCAACTCAGCGTCATGGCTTCACCTCGTTTACAGAAGATGCTTCAGAAGGGGAATCGATCGCATCTGCCGCAACCGAATTTCTAAGGTGGCTGATGCTCTGGTTTCGAGCCTCACTGGGAGCCGTTGTAGACACCATCGCCGCCATAAGCTGATCGGGCGTGACAGTAAAAGGCAAACGGTGGATATCTGAACTGGGACGACAGGCAATTTCTGCCGATCGCTGAAGGTCTGCCAGCGTTACGTTAATCAGTCCCAAATCTGCCAGCGTTTGCGGTAGCCCAATTTCACCGTAAAACTTCAAAAGCTGCTGTCTTGACGTGGCTGCCAGGATACTGCCCTGCACCATTTCTTCCAGCCGAAGCTGCACCAGAATGCCAAAGGCGACTTTTTCCCCGTGCAGTGTGCCGTGACTTTGCAAGAGATGCGTCAGCCCGTTGTGAACCGCGTGAGCTGCCACAGTTCGACACTGCGCTCCACCCATGCCGCCAATGACCCCCGCCATCAGCACCGAGGCATCGACCACTTCTCGCCAAACGGCACTCCCCGGCAACTTCAGAGCCTCGATCGACTTTTGCAGCAGCAAATCTCGCAAGACCCGTGCCTGCTGTACTGCCCCAATAATTAAAGTCTGGTCAGAATGTCCGCTGCTCACCGATGCTTCATACCACTTCGCCAGTGCGTCCCCGATCCCTGCAACCAGGGTGCGGCGCGATGCCGTTTCGACAATCGAGTAGTCCAGAATCAGCAAATTTGGGCAGTGGGGCAAAGGCACATCGTAGAGAAACGCGCCTTCGTCAGAATATACATTTGAGAGCGCAGTCCAGGCAGCGCAGGTTGCCCCGGAGGTCGGAACGGTGACGATCGGCAAATTGCACTGATGCGCCACGAGCTTTGCTGCATCCAATGCTTTACCGCCACCAACCCCCATAATTACTTCTGCCTGATGGTCTGCCGCCGCCTGCCGCAGTGCTGCAATTCCTGCCTCGCTACAATCCCGTCCGTAGGATGCTTCTGCCAGGGCAAGTCCCTGTTCGATTGCGATCGGCTCCAGCAAAGGACGCATTACCGCCAGCGATCGATCGCCGCCAATCACCAGAAAACGCTGACCAAACCGGGCAATCGCACTTCCCATCTGCGCCAGAATTCCTGTGCCTCTGGCAACTTGAGCAGGTGCGATCGTCAACACAGGAAGCGATAAATCAGAATCAGTCATAGAACAGGCAAAAGGTACAAAAATCAGGTAAAAGTCAATCGAAAGTATAGACCACTTTACTACAGGGCAACGGAATCTCGCCTCGGCAAGTTACTGGATAAATCAGCTTGCAGCACTAGATTCAGGCTGCGGTAGCTTTGCCAGATTTTCAGTAAAAACGTGAATTGCCATCTCCTCATCGTCTCGCACTTCGAGCGATCGCCGCACTTCGCCCACAACGAGCAACTGGCTTAATCCTGGCTCTGGATGCACGATCGTCCTTGCCCGAATCAGCAATTTCTCATCGCCCCGGCTGAGCCGTCCGTAGGAATACAAATCATACGCTGCCTGTTTGAGCGTTGCTTCAAGCTGCTCCTCAGTCACGGTGGGTGGTACGGCAATCACCGCCAGCGTCGAACCCGCATCGTACACCGTCGAAAAGCGCACTGCTCCCGGAATCCTTACGCGGGTAAAGGGAACCACCCCTAGCGCAAACAGACCGACTGCCAGCACCAGCGTAAAGCCCGTCACGCCCACCAGACGGAAGCGAATGCCCCACTTCAGCAGAAAAGCCAGCCCCGTCAAACCTGCTAGCACCAGCGCGGCGATCGCAGTCCATTGAGCGTATTGAAGGAAAGCAGAAGTCGTTAGCATGACTCAATAATGATCAAAAGAAAGGAAACAGAAGAACCGAGAACTTATTCTTAAAAATTATTCGTTACTGACAAAGCCCGCAGGCTGAATGTCCTTGGCAAGTTCGATCGCCGCCTTCAGGGTATGCCAGGACAAATTCGCGCATTTAATCCGTACGGGAAACTGTGCTACGCCCTGCATCACGTTTAGCTTGCGAAGCTCCTGCGGAAATTCGGCTTCGCCGCGCATCATTGCCTGGAACCGCTGCACCATTTCTAAAGCCTCAGTGACGGTTTTGCCACGCAGCGCGTCTGCCATGAGATCAACTGATGCCATTGCGATCGCACAGCCTTCGCCCTCAAATTTCACGTCCTCAATGCGATCGCCTGCCTCACTCAGATGCAGGGTTAGCTCGATCGTGTCCCCGCAAGAGGGATTGTGACCTTTTTGATAGCGATCGATCGGGTCAGTTTTACCGCGATTCCGGGGCTTTTTGTAGCGTTCCAGAATCACCTGTTGATAAAGATCGCGCAGGTTGTCCAGGGACATAGATCTATTGGCTGTGATGACTCTCCTTTCTCATCGTATCAGCGTTGCGGAGGTTCGGGGAAAAAGGAGAACGAGGGGGTCAGGGGATGAGGGGATGGGGAGGGCAGGGAGAGTTTAGGCGGCGGCGGCGGCTTTTTGATGCTGATGCTGACGAACTAATTCATACGCAGGTTCATAAATCGCTTCGCGAAATGCTTCAAGGGAATAACCTGCAGTTTGTACGGCATGCTGAACAAGCGGCATATCTTCTGCCTGAAAGTAAATGAGCAGGTCGCGATCGTCGTTCTCGGTCGGTTCTGCCCCAACGACCATAAACTCTACTTCTCCTGTTCTCAGTAACGCCCAGCTCAACTGCCCCTCAGCCTCGTAGCAATTGAGGACTTCAAGCTTCAGCACGTTTTGGTAAAAGTTGATGTTGCGGCTCATTTCCGGCATTCCATGATTACAGCAGATGATTTCAGTCCGATTCTTCAGGCAATCCAGCAGCTTGTTTCCTCCCACCGCTTTATAGTTCAATTGTACTGCTTAAAGTTATCCTTTGCCTACCGGGATATAAAAGGTTAGTCACGGATTGCTTAACACCGATTGCTTAACGAAGCGAATTAGGGCAATTTCCCAATAAAAAATCCCCCAGGTGTGGGGGACTAAGGGGATGAGTACAGCAGAAACACCGCTGCTTACATCGTTTGTTTTACGGGAGTCTAAAAGACCGATAGATTATGCACTCACCAGAAGCTTATCGATTTGCTTTGCCGTCTCAAAGAAATAGGCAGCGTTTTCTTCTGGGGTTTTGGGCAGAATTCCGTGCCCGAGGTTGAGGATATGTCCCCGGTTTCCGGCTTTCTTAATCGTGTCGATAATTCGATCGCGGATAAACGGCTGCGAACCAAACAGAACACAGGGATCGATATTGCCCTGAACGCCCACATTCGGTCCTAACCGCCGCCGGGCATCTGCCATGTCTACTGTCCAATCGACGCTGACAATATCTACACCCGACTGACCCATCAGTTCCAACACGCCTGCGCTGCCGCTGATGTAGAGAATCATAGGCGTATCGGGGTGAGTTGCTTTCACCTGCTGCACAACACGCTGCTGATAAGGAAGGGCAAACTCCTTGTAGTCTTGAGGGCTGAGCTGGCCTGCCCAAGAATCAAACATCTGGACGACTTGTGCGCCGCAGTCGATCTGATAGCAGGCATAAGTGGCGATCGAGTCTGCAATTTTGCCCAGGAAGGAGTGCAGCATTGCAGGCTCCGAGAAAGCCATGCTCTTGATAATGGTGTAGTCCTTAGAGCTTTTGCCTTCGATTGCATAAGCCGCTAGCGTCCAGGGTGCGCCGACAAAGCCCAGCACAGCAGCTTCATTGCCAACTTCCCCACGCAGCGTTTGCAGAATTTGGCGGATAAAGGGCAGCGAAGCGTCAGGGTCGAGCGGAGTGAGTTTGTCGATCTGCTCTTGAGAGCGAATGGGCGGATCGATGATTGGTCCCCGGCTTTCAATGATGTCAAAGGGAATGCCAATTCCGGGGAGCGGAGTCAGAATATCGGAGAACAAAATCACGCCATCTGGACGGAAAGCACGCCAGGGCTGAAGCGAAATTTCTACCGCAATGTCGGGATTCTCCGATCGCTCCCGAAACGAGGGATACTTGTCGCGCAAATCCCGATAGACTTTCATATAGCGTCCCGCTTGCCGCATCATCCACACGGGCGGACGATTTAACACTTCACCTCGCGCAGCCCGCAGCAAGTAAGGAACTTGTTGTGATCCGGTCATCTCAACTCCACTTTTGTTAAATCGATCGTTCAGCACGTTTGTTAGCTTATCACTCTCAGATCCCTCGCCTGGAGTGGGGACTTGCAGAACCGTTACAAAACGTTAGAGCAGTGAAAATCCTGGAAACAAAACTTTAGCAAAACAAACTTATGCCCGGTTAATTCTGCTCCGGTCTTTCAGATAATTCTGTTTCATGTCTGGGCGAAGCAGGCTGGGCAGGAATTTTTTGGCTGTAGAAGCAGTACAGCACTTGCCCTTCTAGCGTCGTTTTAAACTGCGCGTCAAATTCGATCGCCTTTCGATCGAGAAACTGCTTGGCAAATTCGGCAGATGAATGGGTTTCCATTGCAAAATCAAGCACAGACAGTTCACCGCGATGCTCCTGCACCAGACGGTAAAAAATTCCGTCAAGCTGTCTCTCCCTCGCCTGTTGGGCTTCCTCCTGTTCCTGACTTCGCTGCTGCTGCCACTGCCAAAATCGCCAGCCTATGTAAGCTACGCTACCCAGCATCAGAAAAGGCAAC
>NZ_JACJOR010000382.1:0-7217 GCF_014695615.1 Leptolyngbya sp. FACHB-711 | reverse complement strand
CGCGATCGCTGTTTTATGTCACGAATCAAGGCACTGAAAAAGAGCTGCTCAAAACCAACGGTTCGATTCTCAAAGCACAGTTCGATCGGGCAAAGCAGACACTCTACTGCCTCTACACCAAACTGCTGCCAGGAGATTTATACCTGGAAGAACCATACATTGCCGCAATCCATTTGGAAACCGGAAAGCTCACCGATTTGCTGCGGCTGCCGCTCCAGCGCGATATTCAGGTTAGCCTCGCTCCCGACGGGCTGGGAATTCTGTTTGACCAGATTGTCGCGACCAATGACCAGAATCAGTCTGGTTCAGTTCAAACTCAAGCAGGCACGACGATCGCCAGCAGTCAGCTCTGGTTTTTGCCTGTGGTGCAAGACGATCGAGGCAATCCTGTTCAGGCACAGCCCCAAGCACTCAACATTGCCGGATTACGTCCACGCTGGCTTCCCTGAGTTCGGTATTATGGCAGGATGACTGAAACTGACAGTGAAGCTTCATTTAAATCCCTTACGAAAAGTAGATTCCATGAAAAGAATCCGTCACTTTATCATCATGCCCCTGCTGGCTTTGGTCACGGCGGGCATTCTGATTGCCTGCGCGACGGGCGGCAATAGCAGCAACAATCAAACTCCGATTCGGGTTGGCTCCAAGGACTTTACAGAGCAGTTTATCATCGGCGAAATGTATGCCTCGGTGCTAGAAAAAGCTGGGCTTCAGGTCGAGCGCAAGCTGAACCTAGGCGGAACGCCCGTGGCTCAAAAAGCACTCGAAAACGGTGAAATTGACGTTTACCCGGAATATACGGGAACCGGACTGCTTACCGTCCTGAAACTGCCGGCGAATAGCGATCAAAAAGCGGTCTTCGACACCGTTTCCCAGAACTACAAGGAGAAATTTAATCTGGTGTGGCTGGAGCCTGCTCCGATGAACAACACGCAGGCTTTGGCGATGACGACTGAAGGTTCTCAAAAGTTTGGAGTAAAAACTATTTCAGACATGGCGGCAAAAGCCAGCGAACTCACGATGATCGGTCCGCCCGAATTTGAAGTGCGCGAAGATGGGCTTCCCGGGATCAAGCAAAAGTACGGTAACTTTCAGCTTGAAGAATACAAGGCAGTCGATCCCGGTTTGCGATACAAGGGATTGGTTGACGGCGAGGCAGATGTCACCGTTGCCTTTGGTACAGATGGCGAAATCAGTGCCTTTAAGCTGATTGTGCTGGAAGACGACAAAAAGTTGTTCCCGCCCTATCAAATTGCGCCCGTGGTGCGGCAGGCTGCGATCGAAAGCCACCCCGATATGCAGAAGGCGTTAAATCAGCTTGCTCCTTTGCTGACGAATGAAACTATGCAGCGACTCAACTACGAAGTCAGCGGCAAGCAGCGCGAACCCGCAGAGGTGGCAAAAGAATTTTTGCAGCAAGAAGGACTGCTGTGAGCCAGATCCGCTTTGATCAGGTATCCCTGCGGTTTCCGGGGGCGACTCGTCCGGCGGTCGATCGCTGTAGCGGCACGATCGAATCTGGCGAACTGGTCGTGATCCTGGGACCGTCGGGGTGTGGCAAAACCACACTGCTGAAGATGGTTAACCGTCTGTATGAGCCGACATCGGGCAGCATTTATCTGGGCGATCGCGATATTCGCCAGGTTTCGCGGACTGCCCTGCGGCGACAGATTGGCTATGTAATTCAGCAGGGGGGCTTGTTTCCCCACATGACCGTTGCCCAAAATATCGGGGTCGTGCCAAAGCTGCTGGGCTGGTCGCGTCCCCGCATTCAGGCAAGAATTGATGAGCTATTGATACTGGTCGAACTACCACCTCAGGAGTTTCGTCGTCGCTATCCGGCACAGCTCTCGGGCGGACAGCAGCAGCGGGTCGGCTTAGCCCGTGCTCTGGCAGGCGATCCGCAAGTGATGCTGATGGATGAACCCTTTGGGGCGATCGATGCCATCACACGCACAACACTGCAAGATGAAATTTTGCGGCTCCAGCGTCAGCTTCAAAAAACAATCCTATTTGTCTCCCATGATGTCGAAGAAGCGTTACGCCTTGCCGATCGCCTGTTAATTATGCGACAGGGACAAATTATCCAGTTCGATACGCCCTTTCGCGTTTTGACCCAGCCTGCCGACTCCTTTGTGCGAGAGCTGGTGGGCGCAAACGATATGGTGCGTCAACTGGGACTGCTGCAGGTGCGATCGGTCATGTTGACCACTGCTGAACCCTATCCAATCTCATCTGAGTTGACCCTTTCCCCAGACGATACGCTGCGCCGGGCACTCTCACTCATGCTACAAACCGGAGCGGAAAAGCTGATGGTCGTCGAGCAAGGTCGTGCGATCGGCTTCATTACCTTAGACGAAATCAGGCGATCGAGCCAACCACAACCTATCAAAGAAATGTAATTCTGGTATTGTAATTGACCTGCAATCGATCGATTCAGGCGATCGTCCCCATTGACTTAGTGCAAATGTACTTGCTATTATCGCTTCAAAGTTTAATCTTGAATCGAATCTGACGAGGGTTTATGGAAGATAGCCCCAGTATTCTTTCGCACGTTTCGATCGGCACAAACCATTTTGAACGGGCAGTTGCCTTTTACGACAGCGTGTTGCCAACGTTAGGCTGCAAACGAATTATGGAACATCCGGGCGCAGTGGCTTACGGAAAGATGTATCCCGAATTTTGGGTGCAAACGCCGATCAACGGTCAGCGCGCAACCGTCGGAAATGGTACGCACATCGGGTTTATCGCACCTACTCCAGAAGCAGTCCATGCGTTTTATGAAGCCGCGTTAGCCAATGGAGGAATCGACGAGGGCGCGCCGGGAAGCAGACCTGAGTACGGTGAACCTTACTACGGCTGCTTTGTACGCGACCCGGATGGGCACAAGGTTGAAGCGTCCTACTGGGATGAGCAGCTCATTCAAGAGCTTTATATCGACACATAATCTTTGAGCGCGGTATTACGAAGTGCAGTACAGCATTTAGAGAACATTGAGCTAGGGGACGTTCATCTAAAAAACATTCATCTAGAAAACATTCATCTATTGGCAGCAGATCGATCTAAAATGACAGCCCCAATGAATGAAAGATCTACAAATGAAAGATTTACGAAAGACTACTTGCTTGAACGGTCAAACAAATTAGACTGAGGAAAGAACTGGGGAACTTTCTTAAATTCGTTGCTTAAATCGTTGTTAACGAAAATGCTGCGGCTTTGTTCTCCGGGAGAGAAACTCAATATAACCGTCTTTGAGAATTGAGACGGATAAAGGAGTTTATAAATTGGAACAAGCTTTCGCCCCAGTCAATCTTGATGCTTATTTTCAGCGGATTGGCTATCGCAACAATGCAAATGGATTCTCTCTTGAGAATAATTATGCTCCGACGCTGGATACGCTCAAAGCAATTCATCAGCGACATCCCGCAGTCATTCCCTTCGAGAATCTGAATCCGCTGCTCCAGCAGCCCGTTCGACTTGATTTGCCATCGCTTCAGCAAAAGCTCCTTGAGCAGGGTCGAGGGGGATATTGCTTTGAGCAAAACTTGCTGCTGCGATCGGTTTTAATCACCCTTGGATTTCGCGTGACCAGTTTAGCGGCACGGGTTCAGTGGAATATACCCGAAGGAACGATGATGCCCCGAACCCACATGCTGCTGCTGGTTGACATTGACGAACAGCCCTATATTGCCGATGTGGGATTTGGCGGATTAACGCTGACTGCCCCGCTACGTCTAGTTCCTGACATCGAGCAAAGCACGTCCCATGAGCCGTTTCGATTTATCGCCGACAACCACACCTACACAATGCAGGCTAAGCTCGGCGAGGCGTGGAAGCCGCTCTACACCTTTGACCTTCAGGAGCAGCATTTGCCCGATTACGAAGTATCAAACTGGTATGTCGCAAGCCATCCTGATTCTCTGTTTGTCAATCACCTGATTGTTGCCCGACCTGATATCGACTGTCGCTATTCTCTGCGAAACAATCAGCTTTCAACGCATTATCTGAACGGACAAACCGAACAGCGCGTCCTCAAAACCGTTGATGAATTACGCACCGTACTGGAGGATATTTTTCGCTTGACCTTACCTGCGATCGATTCTTTAGATAGCACGCTCCAGCAAATCGTAAACCCCGTCAACAAGCTGTAGGGCAATCGCGGATTGATTCGATGATTGATCTGAATCATCTCGCCAGTTCTTGATCTGGTCATTCAGCCGATCGCAGGAGTGGATTTGCGGTGCTGCACCAGCGTCAGCAGTTCGTCTGGAGTCAGATTGCATTTCATTTGGGTCGATCGCAGCCGGACTGCATCGAGAATCATTTGGGTTTCCTGAGGGGCCAGGGTGATGCCGTGCTGCTGCAATAAATTGATCAGCGAATGCCGTCCCGAATGTTTGCCGATGACGAGACGATGCTGCCGCCCAATTTCTTGCGGATCGTAGGGCTGATAGGCGATCGGGTTTTTCAGAATGCCATCGGCGTGAATACCAGATTCGTGTACAAAAGCATTCTCGCCCACGATCGCTTTCCAGGGTGGAATACAGCTTCCAGAGGCTTTCGCCACAAGCTGAGAAAGTTCAATCAGCTGATGAGTTGCGATTCCCGTTTTAATTCCATAAATTTGTTTCAATCCCATCACCACTTCTTCCAGCGGTGCATTTCCGGCACGTTCTCCCAAGCCATTTACCGTTGTATTCACCGAAACGGCTCCGGCTTTGACTCCGGCTAATGCGTTTGCCGTTGCTAATCCCAGATCGTTATGCGTGTGCATTTCGATATCCAGTGCAGTAGCAGCCATTAACTCCCGCACTTTTTCATAAGTGGCAAACGGATCGAGAACGCCGACTGTATCACAGAAGCGAAAGCGGGACGCACCCCACGCTTGTGCCTGAAGCAAAACATCGAGCAGAAAGCCGGATTCGGCTCTGGAGGAGTCTTCGCCGCCGATCGCCACGTATAAATCGTGATCTTTGGCATAGGCGATCGTGTCTCGCAGTCGAGTAAGCATTTGCTGACGATCGCCCTGAAACTTAACCGCGATTTGAATTTCAGACACAGGAACCGAAATATGCACCCGCGTTAAGCCACAGGCCAGAGATGCAGTAACGTCTGCAATCACGGCTCGATTCCAGCCAATCAGCTTTGCGTTAAGCCCAAGGTGACGAACGGCAGTAATCGCCTGAATTTCGGCATCGCCCATTGCCGGAATCCCGACTTCGATTTCGGGGACGCCGATCGCGTCTAAGAATTGGGCAATTGCTACTTTTTCTTCCAGGTTAAAGGCAACTCCCGCAGCCTGTTCGCCATCGCGTAATGTAGTGTCATTAATCTGGATGAGGGGCATCAGTTCACTCCTGAAGGAAATCGAGAACAGAAACAGCGACAGAATCTTTGAGAATCGCCTTGCTCCTATTCTGATTTGAGTTGCGCCCCGCAAAAGCCGCCGTCTCAGTTCTTTTCAATTCCTCTCAAAACGTCACGTTCGATCGAAACAATGGCGTTCGATTGGGATGAAGCTACTTAAACAGGTTCTTTTGCTGCAAAACTAAACCGACGATCGAACTGCATTGAGAAACAAGTCTTGCAGTCTGCGATCGTCGGCAGTGAGGAACAGGTTAATCGGCTGAATTTCAGCAGTCTAGACAGGCACTTTTTCCAGCAAAAGCTTCGATCGCTTCACATGTTCAGGCACAGCAACAGGGTAATCACCTGTAAAGCAGGCAGAACAAAAGCTTGCGGGATCCTCACCCGTCGATTTCAGCATTCCTTCCCAGCTCAGGTACGCCAGGCTATCCACGCCGATTTGCTGCCGGATTTCTTCGACCGATTTCGTGGCAGCAATGAGCTGATCTTGAGTGTCGGTGTCAATGCCGTAAAAGCAGGGATGAGTGACAGGCGGCGAGGAAATTCTCATGTGAACTTCGGTGGCTCCCGCATCGCGCAGTGCCTTCACAATCTTGCGGCTGGTGGTTCCGCGCACGATCGAATCATCCACAATTAAGACTCGCTTCCCGACCAGCACATCCTTTAGCGGATTTAGCTTCATGCGAATGCCCGACTCACGCATCGATTGCGTAGGCTGAATAAAAGTACGCCCGACATAGCGGTTTTTGATCAAGCCTTCTGCATAGGAAATACCCGACTCTTGCGAAAAGCCGATCGCCGCCGGAATGCCAGAATCTGGGACGCCCATCACCAAATCGACATCAGCAGAAGATTCCTTTGCAAGCTGTCTGCCAATCCGCATCCGGTAGGTATAGAGGCTTTCTTCGTTCATTACGCTATCGGGACGGGCAAAGTAAATCATCTCAAAGATGCAGAGTTTCCGCTTGGTTTGCGGTGCCCACTGAACCGAACTCAGCCCTGTTTCGGTGATCCAAACTAACTCTCCGGGCTGCACATCGCGCAAATAGTCCGCGCCGATAATGTCGAGTCCGCAGGTTTCTGATGCCAGGACATAGCGAATTCCGGCATCTTCAGTTTCAAGTGTGCCGATAACGAGCGGACGAATCCCGTTGGGATCCCGCGCCCCAATAATGCCCTGCGGAGTGGCAATACATAAGCTAAAAGCTCCCTCACAACGTTTGAAGGCAGCGACCGCCCCCTGAACCCAGTCACCCAAATCACTCACAGCTTCTGCCATTGCGTGAGCGATCATCTCAGAGTCGGTCGTGGTCTGCAATTGAGCATCGGTTCGCAGCAATTCTTCGCGAAGCCGGGGCGTGTTGACCAAGTTGCCATTGTGAGCCAGAGCCAGGGTGCCCAGGCGAGTTTCAACGACTGCGGGCTGAGCATTTACCACTCGGCTCGATCCGGTCGTGGAATAGCGCGTGTGCCCAACTGCCAAATAGCCTGGAAGCTGTTTCAAAATCTGTTCGCTAAACACCTGCGATACCAAGCCCATGTCTTTGTGCAGGTGCATTTGCTGACCGTCAAAGGTCGCAATTCCTGCCGATTCCTGTCCGCGATGCTGAAGCGCATACAAGCCAAAATAAGTGAGTTTGCCGACATCTTCGCCAGGAGCATAGATACCAAATACGCCGCAGGCTTCTTCGGGCTTATCGGGTCGGGGGTCAAGGCTAGAAGATGCCATTGTGGGCTGGTCGGCAACCTGATCGGCGTGATCCGCAGAATTTGGCAGCATGGGCGCGTTTGATTCCTCCGTGGATGGGGTATTAATGGGCGATTGGTAATGTCAGGTAATTTTGTTAGGT
>NZ_JACJOR010000381.1:0-17238 GCF_014695615.1 Leptolyngbya sp. FACHB-711 | reverse complement strand
AAGCTCTGTCGCCTCATTCTAACCACTGACTTTGCCATTTCACCCGGACAGGAAGTTGAAGCGATCGATCGCCTGATTCAGGAGAAACTGATTCGCAACTGGGAAACCCAGGACGACCCGCCCCATTTTAAGGCGATCGCCGATCGCATTCTCTGGAATGAACAGCGAGTCGGTCGCCTGTTGGGTCTCTACCAGCAAATTCTACAGTCGCCCACTTCTCCCCAGGATGGATTTCCCGAAGGTATTCCTCTAGACGACAGCAGCGAACAAGTCGAACTGCGGCTTTCTGGTCTGGTTGTGAAACGGGACAGCCGGCTGCGAATTTACAACTGCCTCTACAGCCTGATTTTTGACCAGAACTGGGTCAATCGCCAACTTGCTAAGCTACGACCCTACTCTGAATCCTTTACAGCTTGGGTTGCTTCTGAGGAGAAGGACGAGTCCCGGTTGCTGCGCGGCAATGCCTTACAGGAAGCGTTGGCTTGGGCTGCTAGCAAGAGTTTGAGCGATGAGGATTATCATTATTTAACAGCAAGCCAGGAAATTGACAAACAGGAAGCCGAAAAAGCCCTAGAAGCTGAAAGGTTGGCGCGAAAACTGGATCGGCTAGAAGCCGAAGTTACCCTGGAAGCTGAAAAGCAGGCAAGAATCGCAGCCGAATTGGAGAAAGAGAAGAAAAGCCGTAGAGAAGCCCAGCTCCGGTATCGCATCACAATTGCTTTTGTGGCGCTTTTGACCTGCTCAACCCTAGCAGCCCTGGACCGTTGGCAAGCGGCAAGACGACTGAACATTAAAGAGCAATTGCTTGCCTCAAGTTATCGCACCGAATCGCTTGAAGCAAACGGCAAAGATCTAGACGCCCTTGTCGAAAGTGTGAGAGCTGGACAAAAACTGAAGAATTCCCTGGCAATTGTAGATCCTGGTACGCAGAACCGTGTTGCTGCTGGAATCCAGACCACCCTCCTCAACATTCATCAACGTAATCAGCTTCAGGGACATAAATACAGTGTCGATGCCGTGAGCTTCAGTCCTGACGGGACATTAATTGCGTCTGGCAGCGAAGATTGGACGGTTGGGCTCTGGAAGCGGGACGGTACGCTTTTATGGAGGAACGCAGGTCACGGTGATTTTGTGACAGACGTTGCGTTCAGCCCTGATAATCGCTTGATTGCATCAGCCAGCCGGGATGGAAAAATCAAGTTATGGAATTTAGACGGGAAGGAACCTCGGACACTGAACGGACACAAGGGGTTTGTCAATAGTGTTGAATTCAGTCCGGATGGAAGAACAATTCTCTCAGGCGGCAGTGACGGAATCATCAAATTATGGACCTTGAATGGCAAAGAAATTAAAATCTTCAAGGGACATACGGGATCTGTGAATAGTGTTCGCTGGAGTTCCGATGGTAAAACGCTCGCCTCTGCGGGTGAGGATAGAACTATCCGGTTGTGGAATATTAACGGTCGAGTTCTCAAAGTATTCAACGCTGCTTCAAAAGAACATATCAATGAAATTGCCAATATTAGCTTTAGTCCCGATGGTCAAACGATCGCTTCCGCAAGCCTAGATAACACTGTCAAGCTGTGGGATCGCAACGGCAAGGTGATTGCAACGTTAGCAGGACATACGGATTCGGTGAACAGTGTCCGCTTTAGCAATGACGGAAAAATGCTTGCCTCCAGTAGTAAAGATCAAACCGTCAAACTCTGGCGCAATGATGGAACGCTGCTCCAAACCTTTCAGGGTCACGTCGATGGCGTGAATGCCGTCAGTTTTAGCTCAGATGGTAAATTGCTTGCTTCGGCTGGCGTAGACAATCTGATTATCCTTTGGAATACTACAGGTGACGCTGCTTCTCCCTTTTCCGGCAGTAAGTTGGAGGTTAGCCCAAACGGTCGGATCATTGCTACGAGTTCGGAGCTTCAGTCTCCTGACCCAATGGAAATCTCTAAAATTCCAGTTGTCCAACTTTGGGATATTCAGGGCAATCTACTCAAAACACTGAAAGGACATACAGGAAAAATTACTAGCCTCAGTTTTAGTCCTGATAGTCGGATGATCGTGACGGGCAGCGAAGACAACACTGCTCATCTCTGGACGGTAGAGGGAACGCTACTCAAAACCCTAACAGGACACAGCGGTCCCGTTTCTAGCGTCAGTTTTGCCCCAGATGGTCAGCAAATTGTGACGGGCAGCGGCGATCGCACGATCCAACTCTGGAACTTGGACGGTACTTTGGTTAAAACGTTCGAAGAACTTGCCTTCGAAGTCAACAGCGTCCGCTTTAGCCCTGATGGACAAACCTTGGTATCCGCTGACAAAGACAATACAATCCGACTTTGGACTCGCGACGGTCGCTTGCTAAAGTCGATCGAAGGTCTACCGAACGGTCATACCGATTACGTCAATGAGTTGCGCTTCAGCTCAGACGGCAAGTTTTTTGCTTCTGCAAGCAGTGACACAACGGTCAAACTCTGGAAACCCGATGGCACATTTCTTAGGGAATTGAATGGAAACATCGATGCTGTGAATAGCGTCGCAATTCGTTCAGACAATCAGCTCATTGCCTCAGCAGGTGCCGACAAAACAGTGAGACTCTGGACTGAGAACGGTCAAGAGATTATTGCCCTTAAAGGGCATCGGAGTGCTGTAATGAGTGTGCAATTCAGCCCAGACGGTCAATCATTGTTTTCAACTGATGAGGAGGGAACGGTGATCCAATGGAACCTGAATTTAGATCATTTACTGCAACAGGGTTGTTCCTGGTTGCATGACTATCTAACAACGAATGCAAGAGTGAATCAAAGTCCTGATAAACCCTGCCAGTAAGTAGGTCAACCCCAATAAGGTAAAAAAAGGGGTGTCGGGCTTCGCCCCAAGCAGGGGCATTTGTCCCTTCATCCCTCTGGTAAGACTACTGAACACGGAAGTTATATGTGTTTGTTGCACCGCGATTCAGCCTAAATCTTGTCATCCCAACCCGCGCCTGTCCAGAATCGTTGCAGCTTGAGCGATCGCTATTTGCAATGTTAAATGCATTGCCACGCGTTATGCAAAAATTCGCGTCTCTCCCGCTCCAACGACCTCCGTTACTTCCTTCTGCATAAACATAGGTATCACCGGAGTAGCTTCCCAGTGAAAGGTTACTACAGTTCTGCCCTTGAATCTGATACCATCCCGCCGATCTCCAGCCTTCATTCCCAGCCCAGAATGAATAGGCGGCATAGACTGTGCTTGGCGTTTGATTACACAGTCTTAAAGTTGTTGAGCTAGCAGGAGCAGTCCCGGATCGTCCTAGTGCTGGGCTTGATGGGCGACAGGTAATGTCAAACCGATCGCATATATCTGCTTTAGCAGGCTGTTGCTCTCCAAAAATAAAAGCTGTCAATGTCAATACCGCTATGCTGCTTAAGCCAAAGGTGAGTGCTGCTTTTCGAGTAACCATTTCTTCCTCATGCAATTTAATTCAAGAACAACTGCTTGAAGGACTATGTTTGATAAGTAAGTCAACCTAAATAAAGGTAAAAAAAGGGGGTTTGGGGCTTCGCTCCAGGCAGAAGCATTGCCCCTTCACCCCCTTTAAGGCTATTGAGCAGATTGTTTAGGGGTTGAAGTTGTATGTGTTTGCTACACCGCGATTCAACCTAAATCTTGACATTCCAACTCGTGTTTGTCCTGAACCGTTGCAGCTTGAGCGATCGCTACTTGGAATTGTAAATGCACTGCCACGTTGTATACAAAAGTTTGCATCTCTGCCCGAATAAGTTCCATTAGCAGCTGTTGCATAAATATAGACATCACCTGAGTAGCTGCCTAATGAAAGATTTGCGCAGCCATTTCCCTGAATTGTGTACCACCCCTGCGATTTCCAGCCTTCATTGCCCGCCCAATGTGCATAGGCACTATAGATCGTACTAGAAGTCTTATTACAAAGTTTCAATGTTGTTGAACTGGCAGGAGCCGAACGAGAGGGTCCTGGTGATTGCGTTTCAGAACCTGATTCTTCACTGCCACATATTCCTAACCAGTCACAAATACCTGCTTTAGCTGGCTGTTGACTTCCAAAAAGAAAAGCTGATAATGCCAATACTGTTAAACTATTTAAGCTAAAGGTGAGTGCTGCCTTTCGAGTAATCATATTTACCTCTGAAATTAAATCAAAAAACAACTGTTTGAAAAACTGTGCCTTTTAGAGGTGGGCATACTTCCAAACTCTCTAAAAATGCCTGAAGTGTAGAATGCGGTTGAACGTGTTCTTAGGAATAGCAAAGCGAGCTGTCGCATACCCAGATTTTAGACTACGGCGTGTGTGGAGTTGCTACCTGCAATGCAAATGGCTACACGGCCAATCACCAGCTGAAATGCTTTCCATGTGAATCCGAGCCGGAAGTTGTTGATCCATCCAATCTACTAAACCAAACAGCTTTGCTTTCGTGATTCTGGAGATTTAGAGATTATAGAAACATAAGTTCATTCACCAACCCAATTCGATGCACTGTAGTAACGTAACGCAATAGCGATCGCAGGATTTAACAGCTATTTAAGACTGAGAATTAGCTTTGGTGTCTTTACCGGAAATCTTGGGACTCGACAGCATATAAAGCAGTTAAATATAGTTTATCCAGAAGGAGTGTTTTAGGATAATTAAGTTTTTTTGTAATCTTCACGTGCAGAACGACTTCTGAGGGTTTTAGACTTGCTAAGATTAGTTACTTGAATTGATTAGCTGTCTATTGTGAAGTTAGTTTTAATTTCCGGTAATTGTTTTCAGAACTGTGTATGAAAGCAGCGTCCTCTTCTACTTACAGCTATCAAGCCGGTGGCAGTCTGCCGATCGACGCGCTAACCTATGTGCAGCGACAGGCTGACGAGGATTTGTATCAGGGGCTAAAGGCAGGGGAGTTTTGTTACGTTCTTTCTTCCCGTCAGGTGGGAAAATCCAGCTTGCGCGTGCGAGTCATGCAGCGATTGCAGGAAGAAGGCATTGTCTGTGTGGCGATCGACATCACCAGCATTGGCACCAGTGATATCACTCAGGAGCAGTGGTATGCGGGCATGATCGACAGCATTGCCAGCAGTTTGGAGCTATACGATCGCTTCGACTTAGAGGAATGGTGGGCGAGCCTGAGTTTGCTGTCTCATGTGCAACGATTTATTCGCTTTATTGAAGATGTCCTGCTCAAACTAATTTCGCAGCCCACTGTCATTTTTATTGATGAAATTGATAGCGTTCTCAGCCTCCCGTTCAATATTGACGACTTCTTTGCGGTCATTCGCGACTGCTATAACAACCGTGCTGACCGTCCTGACTTTCGCCGTATCACGTTTACGTTACTGGGCGTTGCCAGCCCTACAACGCTGATTCAGGACAAACGACGCACCCCCTTTAATATCGGTCGAGGCATTGCGCTCACCAGTTTTACGTTTGAGGAAAGCCAGCCCTTGCTTCCTGGTCTTGCCGCAAAAAGCGATCATCCTGAGAAACTGCTGCACCATATCCTCAATTGGACGGGCGGACAGCCCTTTCTCACCCAAAAACTCTGTCAGCTCGTTTGCGCAACGGATGCGGTTATCCCACTTGGACAGGAAGCAGAATGGCTGGACCATCTGGTTCAAACCAAAATCATTGATCACTGGGCATCGCAGGACGAGCCTTCCCATCTGAGAACGATCCAGGATCGCGTCTTGCTTTATAGCGGCGACAAAATTGGGTATTTGTTGGATCTTTATCAGCAGGTGCTTCGCCCTGAGGGACTTCGGGTAGACGGTAGTAAAGAACAACTCGATTTGCGCTTGACTGGACTGGTTGCCCGTCGCGGTGAATTCCTCCAGGTGTATAATCCGATCTATTCCGCCGTTTTTAACCAAGACTGGCTCGATCGCGAGTTAGCAGCGTTATGTCCCTACAGTGGCTCCCTAAAAGCCTGGATCGACTCCGGCTATCGGGACGATTCACGGCTCCTGCGCGGAAAAGCGTTGCAGGATGCCCAGCTCTGGATCAGGGGTAAAAAGCTGGATGCCGAGAATTACCGTTTTCTGGCTGCCAGCGAGGAATTGAAACAGCGGGAAATACAGCAGGCGATCGAAGCTGAACAAACCCGTACTGCTCTGGAAGCCCAAAAACAGGCAAATCAAATCCTGGAAAATGCTGCTCGCAAGGCACAGCGTCGAATTCGAATTAGCAATATCATTCTCTGCTCCACGATCGCCTTCTCCGCACTCCTGGCACTGACCGCGTTTGGCTACTCTCGGCAGGCAAAGCAAAGCGACATTCGTTCCTCTGCTGCCTTATCGCAGGGCAAATTCGTCTCCAATCAGGGGCTAGATGCACTGGTGATGGCACTGAGAGCCGCACAGGGGCTAGCAGAACTCCCTGGCACGGATAGAACAATTCAAAACGATGTGCGCTTAGCCCTGCAACAGGCAGTCTATAACCTGCGGGAGTTCAACCGCCTGGAAGGACACCAGGCGCGGGTTATGGCAGTCAGCGTGAACAGAGATGGACTGATTGCCTCAGCCAGTGCTAACCGAACGATTCGACTCTGGCAGCCTGATGGCACTCCGGTTACGACCTTCGATTCGACTCAGCCAAGACACGAGGGAGAAATCGCCAGCCTCGTCTTCAGCCCGGATGGTCAAACGCTCATTTCTGCCGGTGCCGACCAGACGATCAAGCGGTGGAATCTCAAGGGTGAGCTGTTGGCAAGCTTGGTGGGCAGCCAGAAGCCAATTACGAGTCTCAGCATTAGCCCGGATGGTCGGCGGTTAGTTTCCGGCGAAAGCACCGGCAATGTGCTTGTCTGGAACCTCGATCGCCCGACTACTGCTCCTCTACGCTTCAAGCCTGATCAAGAAAGTGCTCTGGTTTCTGCCGTTCGTTTCAGCCCTGATGGACAAACAATCGCAACAGCTGGAGAAGATGCAAAGATTCGCCTGTGGAACCTGGAAGGAACGCTGCTGAGAACGATCGACAACAGTGTTCTAGCCACCGATCTTCAGTTTGATGCGCGTCATGCTGTTCTCATAGCAAGCGATCGCTTTGGGGTGCTCAAATTCTGGAATCTCAAGACGCCGGATAATAGGCCGACGTTCGAGCTGAAGGCGCATGACCAGCCAATTCAATCCCTAGTGTTTAGCCAGGATGACAATATCCTTGTTTCGGCATCAGATGACTCTCGTATCCGGCTATGGCAGATTCATGCGAAACCGAAGGGCATTGATGTGGTACTGCTAAACACGCTGCAAGGACACACGAATGTCATCGCAGACCTTGCGATCGACCTCAATCGTCAAACGCTCGTATCAGGGAGTTGGGACAGAACGGTTAGACTATGGGATTTGCAGGGTGATCCGGTAGACGCACTGGCAGGACAGTCGCAGTTGTGGACAAGTCAATATAGTCCTGACGGTCAAAGTATTGCAGCAGCCGGAGGCGGATACCCTGCCAGTTCAATTTTCCTGTGGCAAGGGGGTGATCGTAAGCTCAAAGAGCTGAAGGGGCACAGCAATACCATCTTCTCGCTCAGCTTCAGTCCAGACGGTCAACAGCTGGCTTCGGCAAGCGCCGACAGTACTGTGAGGCTGTGGAATCTGAGCAATGGTAGCAATCGGGTTCTGTTACCCTGTGCGGTCGCGAACTGTCCGGGCTTCACTCAACGTGATTATCTAACAGTTCGTTTCAGTCCGGACGGCAAACTGATTGCCGCAGGCGATATCGAAGGACAGCTACGACTGTGGAATGCCGATGGCTCATTGCGCTCTGGAATCCCGGCACATCCAAAGGGGCGCATCTGGGGCATTGCGTTCAGTCCGGATAGCCAAACTGTGGCAACCGCCAGCACCGACGGGTCCGTGAACCTGTGGTCGATCGAAGGCAACCTGCTGATGACGCTGCCCAGCCAGAGTGTCGAAGTCTTGAGCGTTACGTTCAGCCCCAATGGACAAACGATCGCCACGGGCAGCGAAGACGGCAAAGTTCGGCTGTGGGATCGAAAAGGTCAACGCTTTGCTGTATTCTCTGGACACCAGCAGGCAGTATGGCGGGTTCAGTTCAGCCCGAACGGTCAACTGCTTGCTTCTGCCAGCGAAGACAGAACCGTGAAGTTCTGGAAGGTCGATCAAGCGACGATCGCTCGGCTGAAACAATCCGGCTCAAACGGGCAATCAGCAATCGAACAAGATATCAGTATCCGCACGCTAATTGGACACACGGATCAGGTGAAGGGCATTAGCTTTGCGCCCGATGGGAAAACGATCGTCTCTGCCAGTTTTGATCAAACGGTGAAAGTTTGGGACGTCGAAGGATTGAACTTGAATGAACTGGTGAAACAGGGCTGTGAACAAATTCAGGACTATCGCAAAACGAACCCCGAACAGCGTCGGGAGCAACCCTTTTGCAAATAGCTTTTAGAATTGGAGCAGCGATTACCCTTTCGGGGAACTGCGAAGCAACCAGTTTCTCGTGCCAATCTGTTGTCTAGCCGTCATCCCCTATCCTCAAAAGGTCGAAAGTTCTGTGTCAGAAAAAATCAAAATCCTGTTGCTGGCTGCCAATCCCAAGGATAGCCGTCATCTGCGTCTTGATGAAGAAATTCGGGAAATCGAAGACAAGCTGAGAAAAGCAAACTATCGCGATCGCTTCGAGCTAATTTCAAAGCAGGCAGTTCGCGTGGACGATGTGCGGGATGAGCTGCTGCACTACGCGCCCCAAATCGTTCATTTCTCAGGACATGGCGTTGGTCAACCGGGACTTGTGCTAGAGGACGATCGGGGGAATCAGGCACTCGTGGACACTGAGGCGCTGGCTCGACTGTTCAAATCCTTTTCCAATACGGTGGAATGTGTGCTGCTCAACGCCTGCTATTCCGAAGTTCAGGCTGCGGCAATTCATCGGCACATCCACTACGTTATTGGGATGAATCAGGCGATCGGCGATCGAGCTGCAATTGAATTTGCCAAAGGCTTTTATGCGACTCTAGGGGCAGGGCGATCGATCAGAGATGCCTTTGAGATTGGCTGTGCCTCGCTTGATCTCAAAAACATCCCGGAGTCTAACAAACCGCAGATTAAACCCGAAATCGAAGACGAGAACGTCAGCCGCAAACTGATCCTAGTGCCTCAACCTGAAACCCAAACTCAAACTGAGCCAATTGCTCTTCTGCAATCTGAGAGCCAATCCGCTCAACCCGCTCCAAAAAAAGATTCCTCTCCTGAAAAGCCGGAAAGCAATCGCCCCTCAACTATTAACGCCCAAAATTCTCAGGGCTTTATCAATAACGCCTCGGCTCCTGTTACCCAGCACTTCGGCAACCAAACGACAATTAATACTGGCGGCGGTGACTATGCTGGACGAGATCTTTACAAGGGCGACCGCTCCACTCGTCTGGATACGGTTTCTCTCCAAACCATTGCTGACCAACTCGCACAGCTTGCGGAACAGGCCGAGAATCGGGGCGATGATGATCTCGCAGATGATTTGCGCTCGATCGGGTCAACGCTAGGGGCAGCTATGAAGGCAGAACAGGAAGGAAAGCAGGAGCGGCGTGGGGCGAAGTTGGGGGAGGTGAGGCGATCGATCGAGGGATTGACGAAGAAGTATCCGGAATTGCAGGATGTCATGGGAATGCTTCAGCAGATGTGAGTGCGGGTGATCATCAAAAGATACTCTGAGGTTACAACACAACATTCACACGTCTCAAATCTTCTCAGAGACGATTGCGGAAATATTGCCGATACAGCTCACAGAGCGGAACGGCAGTTGTATTGCTTATCAGCTCAATCAGTCCCATATTTTTAAGCCGGGTTGCCGCTGTCCGATCGATTTCAACCGGCTGATTGACAGAAACAATGCGCCGCATTGCTGATCGCAGAGCTGAGTCTTGTGTGACGTTCATCAAACGAACCCGCAGAAAGTCACCGTATATTCCTTCGTCCGTAGCAGCCGTTCGCAGCAGTTCTTCTAGGGATAGCTGTTGACGGACAATGGTATAAAGCGCTTTCTGAACCAGGAAAGGATGCCCACCGACATAGCTTCTTAGTCGCTCAATCTGTTTTGTGTCCCAATCCAGTTGATGTCGCTGGACTAATTCCTTTACCTGACTAAAGGTGAAGAAAGGCAGTTCGATCGGCAAGCCAACATTGAAGGGGGAACGATTGATATCCAGGGGATAGGCTTCGTGAACATGGGAAATAATGAGGCGAAATCTTTGCCAGATCTTTTCAGACTTACTTCTTTCATGCCACGATCGCAATAAGCTAAACAACTCCTGGGCAATACTGGAGTCACTAAAGATCACATCAAAGTGATCGATTCCCAGAACAATTGGATTATTTGATTCAGTCAGCAGGTATCGCTGAAAGTAATTTGAACAGTTATTCTTCGCTCCTGATATGCCTCGCCATAGCTCGTCGAGACGATCGGGTATATCGAGCGCATTAGCAATGCTGGCGCAGAACCACTGTAAGAATCGATCGAGATTCGCTAAATCTGCTGAGTCAGCAAGCTGAAAGTTTAGATAAACAGTCCGGCACTGATACTGTTTTGCATGATCAAGAATTCTGAGTAACAGCGAGGTTTTACCCATATAACCGGGAGCCTTGATCCGGATTAATGCACCTGGCTTTAGGATTTCTTCGTAACAGCGAGATTCGATCGAGGAGCGTGTGATATAAAACGGTGAGTCTACAGGAACAGCATTCCCAGAAAATTCGAGTTGGAGTGATGGTGCTGGGGAAGCGATTGCCGATTCTCCTGATACACTGGGATCAGCGGACTGATTGCCTTTGCGCCTCAAAATTGGCATGGGCGTATCTAAAAACCCTTCCATTTGAATGCTGTTGCAGCCAAACTTATAAGCACGCTCAAAATCCTCGCCTGCTCCTAATGCGCTATAGAAGCTAATGGTGAAGGCTCTGGCTGCTCCGTCCTCAATCGCATTGGAAATACCAATGACATAGGGAATGTGTTGAGCGATCGCATTCGCCTGTACTTCAGAGTAGCAAGCATTGAGCAAAACGCACTCAACTGAATCAACAAATAGTTCAAATAGGGCAGAAATTGCCTCTGAACTTACCAGTGCCATCTGCCCCATCGCATCCTCAAGCGCCAAGCCTATATCGTCACCACCATGACCTGAGAAATGCACAATCTGCGGTCGCACTTCCAGCATTACCCTTTGCAAGTCTCGCGGTTGTACTGCCCAGAGTTGCTCCAGCTTAAACTGACTCCTATAGCGCGAGCGCTGCAATTGGTCATCAATCTCCCGGACTTCACGATCGAGCAGCAGTCGGGTCGAGTTTTGGGGATTGGCAGCAAGGATGAGAACTACTTTCTTTTTTGTTCGTGAGGTCTGTCGTGCCTGCTCAACTTCTCGCCGATCGATTTCCTGGCTTGCCATTAAAAACCGATAGTCCACGTCACTTAAATTCTTATTGTTTGCCCACGCTAACGCTCCTTGAAGTATCTCTCCTCTAAGCAACTGTGATTCATCTTGATAGTCTGATTGCACCCATGCTGTAAAAGCCTCCGCGTAAGGACGAAGTTTGGCAAACTGGCGATCGACCCAGTTCTGGTCAAAAATTAAGCTGTAGAGGCGGTTGTAGATTCGCAGTCGGCGGTCTCGTTTCACAACCAGACCAGAGAGACGCAGTTCGACTTGTTCGCTGCTGTCGTCCAAGAGAACGCCTTCGGGAAGTCCGTCCTGAGCAAAAGGCGATTGCAGGATACGTTGATATAGACCTAGCAGTCGCCCGACTCGCTGTTCATTCCGAAGAATGCGATTGGCGATCGGTTTAAAGTGAGGTGGGTCGTCCTGAGTTTCCCAGTGGCGAATTACTTTCTCCTGAACGAGGCGATCGACCCATGCAGCTTCCTGCCCTGCTGGAATGGCATCGGCGGTGAGAATGAGGCGACAGAGTTTTTGAGTGAGAAAAGGCTGTCCACCCGTCCAGTGAAAGACAGCTTGCAAAACTGCTTCGGGTTGACTGGTTTTGCTGGCAAGTCCACTCAACAAGTGTTGACTACGAGCAAGTTCTAACCCACCTAGCTCAATGCCCTGCCCCACGTTGAACGGAGACTGCTGGCGATCCCGGATCAAATCAGTGGGAGTTGCAACACCGACCAGCGCAAAGGTGAGACGAAAGTACTTCGGATTGATGGCGCGCTTGTCGAAACAATTGCGGAGCACTGCAAAGAAGCTATCGGTTTCAAAGGCGAGGCTGAAAACGCTGTCAATTTCTTCCCAGAAGATGACGATGTTTCCGGCGATCGACTTCAGCAGAATTTCTTCAAAAAATAAGCTAAACCGCTGCACATGAGAAAGCCGATGATGATGCTCCCACCAGGTTTCTAAATCAAATCGATCGTATAGCTCGAAGCTGTTACTGACTTGGTTGAGAATGCCGAAATACCACTGCTCAGCGGTCGTTTCTCTGTCACCGATTTCAGTAAGATCGATCACGGCACAGGAGAATCCAGCCTCTTGCAGTCTTTGGATTGTACGGACGCGCAGACTGGATTTTCCCATGTGGTGAGTGTTGAAAATGTAGCAGAGATGTCCTGCTTGAAGTCCGGCAAAAAGGTCTTCGTCAGCTTGGCGCGACACATAAGAGGCAGCGTCTACAGGCAAAGTGCCCCCGACGTAGTAAGCAAAATCAGCTTGAGGACTTGCAACCTGTCCTGCTTCACTCCCCTCGACCGCCCCTTCCAGCTCTGCCGCAAACTGGGCATAATCCCCGCCCAATCGCTTCAATACTTGCGCCGTCACCCTGGCAAACGGACGCATCTGCCCTGCCATCTCATCCGATCGCACCTGCTGCGGACTTCTCAACACTGCCGCAAACGCTTCTAGCGATAGACCTAGCCGACTTGCCACAAACCTCGACACCGCATCCAACACATCCACCGAATCCGGGATGGGAATTGACTCCAGCAGTACCTCCCGCACGCTGTCAAAAAAGTCATACTGCACCTGGTCAGGATTGACCTCTGGCGTAATTGTCGTTAAGGGCTTCAGCAGACCGCCCAAAAACACCTCTGCCACATGCACCTGCCGCGATTCCTGTAGCAGCCGATCCTGCACAATCCGGACGATCGGCAAACTAATCACCGGAGCCGCAGCCAGCAGCCCTGCCAACCGTCGCGCCATCGGAGAAGCCATCAGCCGAAATCGCTGGACTCGCTGTTGCCCAGTCAGATCGGCGATTGCAAGCTCATCCTCTTCCCCTTCTGCAAACGTTGGCTCAAACACCACCCCTGGCGTCCAAACCCCGCCCTTCCCTGCAACCACCTGTGTCCAGCTTGCAAATAGCTCCGGCTCCAGCGTGATTACCGGGACTTTAATGCCTATTTCCAGATCGGATTCATCCCAGGCTTCACTGGCACGAACAATCAACTGCTGATTCGGTACACCCGGAACCAAAGACTGAAGCTGCACTGCCGTTGCCAATCCCAGAGCCGTCCGTCGCCACAGCCATTCAGGAAGCATTTGCACGATCGCCATTGCCCCACATTGCGACCAGGCTCTCAGCGCAGGCATTACCTGTCCCGACTGCCACATTGGAGACACGCAATCACTCACCACCAGCACCAGACACCGTCCGTTCGGATCGATCAACTCACTCGGACTGCGGCTTCGCTGACGACGAGCAGATATCCCAAACCCCGGACGAATTTGGACAGAATGGTCTACGTCCACCAAACTCCAGACCCGTACCGTGCGAAATACGCCATAGTTTTCCAGCAACCGCTGAAGCTCCGTGACCGTGCGCCGCCAAATCAGCATCGAGTCGCTTTCGTCTACCACCAGTGCCAAGTCCAGCCAGGGTTCCAGCGAAGGTTGCAGTACCGGAATCCAGAGCTGTTCCTCCACAATGCGTTGAATTGTTGCTGCCTCATCCAAGACCGTACTGTGACCAGAGGCAATGCGGCGCAGCAAAGGACGGAGCGATCGTGCCAGGGCTAAGGGTTCTCGCAGCGATCGGACATCGGGAATCCGGAACGCTAATTCCTGCGCTCCGGTAGAAGTGCCACTGCGCAATCCCTGAGGCACGATTTCTGCCTGCGGTTCTTGAGGCTTTGGTTCAGTTGGGCGTTTAGGCGGAATAGCAGGCTTTTCTTTGGGTAAGGACGGGGGTTGCGATGGTTGGACTTGCTGTTCTAGGATACTAACGGGATTTAGGAGGGGAGCCGATCGCTGCATCTGCGTTGCCAGCCAAATCACATCGACAATTTCGTCTGCCGAGAGATCCAGTTCCAGTCCCAGTGCCGCAATCAGGGCGTTAATCATCGGTCCTCAGTGCTGCTCAGATACTTCAGCAACAGATCCATCAGCTTACTCTGGTCAGTCTCTGTTGGACTCAACTTTCGCGTCACCAGATACACCGCGTTAAGCAACTGATCCGGTGCCAAATCGCCTTCCTGCCGCTTTGACACAAACTGCGCGATCAGCGGTTCCGCCTTTTCCAAAACTGACTCTCCTAAGTGCGCCCGAACGATTTCCGTGAGTGCAGATTTATCCGGATCTTGAATTGTTAACCGCAAACAGCGTCTCAAGAACGCAGGCGGAAAATCCCGTTCACCGTTGCTGGTCAGAATAATCAGCGGGAAGGCATAGCAGCGTACCAGCCCTGCCGTCACCTGTGCCTCTGCCCCATCATAGGTGCGAACCTTCACCGTTTCAACTTGCTGTGCCAGCCGTGCCAGTTCCGGGATTTCATATTCCCCTTCCTCAAATAGATTCAGCAAATCGTTCGGCAAATTGATATCGCTTTTATCCACCTCATCAATCAGCAACACGCGCGGACGACGCGAAGGCAGCAGTGCAGTGCCCACCGGACCGAGCTGAATGTACCGCCCAATATCTTGATTGGCTTCTCCCTGGGGGACTTCCTGGCGGCTCAGCTTCATCTGTGCCTCCTGTAATCGGGCGATCGCATCATAGCGATACAGTCCTTCCTGAAGCGTCGATCGTGCTGTAATGGACCACAGCAGTACCGGACCCAACTTCAACTCATGGGCGACCGCATACGCCAGCGACGTTTTTCCGGTTCCCGGTTTACCCGTAATCAGCAATGGTCGTCTCAGATAAAGGGCGGCGTTCACCACATTGACCAAATCGGACTGGTCAGCAGAAATGCGAAAAGACTGTCCCCGTAGGATCGTTCGGGTTGCATCATAATTCTGGGCAGCAATAAACGCGGACTCTGGGATCTCAGCCTTATGACCAAACTGTCGCCAGCTTGGGGGGTCGGGCAACTGGTCAATTCCATCGTGGGGTTGCCCCGTGCCCTGAAATATTCGCCAATCGTTCACAGAATCCATGCGCTATCCCTATTCAAATTACAGGTTCTCAAATTACAAGTTCTACTGTCCTGGCTGCTGCAATTCGGTGAGCGGCGGTAATCGATCGAGGTCTTCCCATAAAATAGTGAGATGATGTCCCAGATGATGTTCGCAGTCGCTTGGAGCTTCCCAGCGTTTTTGCCGGATGCGCTCGAGCAGTTCCATCAATGAACCACTGGTCAGCAACGTATCGATTTCGGCTGCCAGATCGGGGAGACTGCATCGAGACCAGATTGCGATCGGGACGGCTGCTTTCAAAAGTGATGTGAAGAATTCTTTGTGTTTTGCATTGGGTGAGCAGGTCAGCTTCAACCCCAATTTCGTTTGCAAGCTAGTTGTGAGTATCTTCTCGTTAAAGGCTTCCAGGCGATCGAGGTGCTCAAACATCTCACAGCTTGGAATTGCGGCAAGGCTTTGTTTTACCCGATCCCACTGAGTCCGCCACTGCTTGCGATACAGCCGTAAATACTTGCGCTGGGTGCGTTCATGCGATCGGACTAAAACGGAATACTTGGTGCCAATGGGGAGTGGCGTATCATCCACCGGGTCAAGAATTTCCCAGAACTCGACCCCCGTGGTTAAATAATCGCGCGGCAGAAACACCTCGATCGTTAGGTTATAGTAATCTGCTCGGTCAAATAAATAGTCCTCACTCTGAATTAAAAATTCCCCAATCACTTCCGAAACTTGATCCAGCGAGCAGGATTTTCCTTTCTGGTCTTCTGCCAGATCAAGCTGTACAAAGCGAGTGAGCGGATCTTGAACGGTGTCATCTGGAACCAACCAAGCATTCGCAAAAAAGCGATCGGTTCCGGGATCAGGTTCAAGCACGACCAACAGATAGGACTGAAGCTCCTGGGTCGTTTGTACGGGGGCAGGCGGATTAGGCTGCGGCATCAGCTTTTCTAACTGCTCACGGCTGGACTGAGGCAAATTTTGATCCTGCACTAGCCGTCCGACAAACTCCGACAGTTTGCCAAATTCTTGAAGCTGAGTCACGATCTCTTCAGAACTATCCGTTCTGGGACGCGATACTTGAGAATCGGGCGGCAGAGAGCTGCGGTAGGCTTTGCCTATACTTTCGACACTATCCGATCGCCCTAAAATTTGCAGAAGTTCCTGAATAACCCGCTGCGAGGAGCCGCTCTCCCCATTGGGCACAATGATATTGATGATTGTGGATTTGTGAATATCGCGCCCTGCCGCATCGCCTCCCTGGGTGTCAACATCCTGCCGATCGCCAAACTGCTGATCGACCATTTCGGCACGATTAACCAATCCTTGAGACGATCGGGCGTCCAGTTTTGCTTCATCCATAGTACCCCTATCCTAACCCGCCCCCCGATCGGCTCGTCCAGTCCTCCATGAATCTTAGTTTGCTCAACAGTCTTTTATCCTTTCTTTGTCAAACCATTCCATGCAGCAGGAAAAATTGGGTTCTCACCACTTCAAACAAATTATGAATTGGCGTAAGTGGCTCGTCGTTTTGGTAGTGCATTAAATTAATGTGGGATAGGTGGCAATGTCGTACCAATTCCACGACCGAGTTGTTAATCCCGCTCGTTGAGCAGCAGTGGATTTGAAGCGACTGTGTTGCCAAATCCAGTTGAAGTAACCGACGACTAACCGTGTCGTCACTTTCGTTTGTTTCCACACCTTGCCAAACTTATTCTGTCGTCGATGCCATCGTCCGGTTTGTTGCCGCAGAATTCCATTGGTGCGCTCTAATCGCTGCGTTCTATCTTTGCCAATATGATGTTGGATCTCATCGGGTAAAACCCGTTCGTATCCGCTTGGGTTTCGACGGCTTGCACCACTTGGTTGTGGATCAGTTGTGCTTTTTGACTCGCAGCTCTGATAATGCTCACAACGGTGTTGTAAGCCAGTCCAGTTGTTCG
>NZ_JACJOR010000380.1:0-7707 GCF_014695615.1 Leptolyngbya sp. FACHB-711 | reverse complement strand
AGCCAGCATTTTCGCCTGCAACAGCCTGGCTGAAACGCATCAGATAGCCGCGCCGCAAACCGCCTTTAACGTTATCGCAAAGACGCAAAAGACGATCGATTCAGCTCAAAATTCAATGCAGCTCGACATCCCTGCTCACCGCCCATTCGCAAAGGCGATAAAAGCAGAAAACTTTTCGGGAAAGACCCATGACGAGGACAGGTTTGCAGTAGAATGGCGACTTGTGGAAAACCTGGCTTTTTGCTTGCTGTTTGTTTTCCCGGTTTCTATCTCATGTAGCTGATCCCATGCCCAAGGTTCTTGTCTCCGACCCGATCGATCAAGTTGGCATTGATATTCTCTCCCAGGTGGCTCAAGTTGACGTGAAGACCAGCCTTTCCGCTGCCGAACTCGTGCAGATCATTCCAGACTACGATGCCCTGATGATTCGTTCTGGAACCCGCGTAACTCAAGAAGTCATCGACGCAGGAACGCAGCTCAAGATCATTGGACGAGCCGGAGTCGGAGTCGATAATGTGGATGTGCCTGCTGCCACGCGACGCGGAATTCTGGTGGTCAACTCGCCCGAAGGAAACACGGTCGCCGCTGCGGAACATGCCGTAGCAATGATGCTGGCTCTGTCACGCTACATTCCTGATGCCAATCAGTCGGTGAAGGGCGGCAAGTGGGATCGCAAGAGCTTTACGGGTGTAGAAGTTTACAAGAAAACGCTAGGCGTCGTTGGCTTGGGCAAGATCGGGTCGCACGTTGCCGGGATCGCTCGCGCTATGGGAATGCGTCTGCTAGCGTATGATCCTTATTTATCGGCTGAACGGGCAGAGCAAATCGGTTGTCAGCTCGTCGAGCTTGATTTTCTCTTCCGCGAGTCGGACTACATCACGCTTCACATTCCCAAAACGCCGGATACTTATCATTTAATCAATGCCGACGCGCTGGCAAAAATGAAGCCCACCGTTCGCATTGTCAACTGTGCCAGAGGCGGCATTATCGATGAGGCTGCGCTGGCAAAGGCGATCGACGCCGGGCAAATTGGCGGAGCCGCGCTGGATGTGTATGAAAACGAGCCGCTGGGCGAATCGCCCCTTACCAGCCTGAGTAAAAATCTAGTGCTCACGCCGCACCTGGGAGCCTCCACTGAAGAAGCGCAGGTGAATGTGGCGATCGATGTGGCAGAGCAAATCCGCGATGTGCTGCTGGGGCTCCCGGCGCGATCGGCGGTGAATATTCCCGGTCTGCGTCCCGACGTGATGGAGAAAATGCGTCCTTTCTTGCAGCTTGCAGAAACGTTGGGCAATCTGGTGAGTCAGCTTTCCGGCAAACGGATCGAGTCGCTCACGATTCGCTTACAGGGCGATCTGGCAACGAACGACAGTCAGCCGATGGTCGTCGCAGCACTCAAGGGCTTATTGTCCAACGCTTTGCAGGAGCGGGTCAATTACGTCAACGCCAGCATTGAGGCAAAAGAGCGGGGCATCCGCGTGATCGAAACTCGCGATGCGTCGGTGCGTGACTATCCAGGCTCGCTGCATCTGTCGGCAGTCGGCTCGCTGGGCGAACATTCCGTCACGGGCGCACTCCTGGGCGACAATGAAATTCGCATTACCAGCATCGATGACTTTCCGATCAACGTGCCGCCAAGCCGCTATATGCTGTTTACGCTGCACCGCGATATGCCGGGGATCATCGGTAAGCTGGGATCACTGCTGGGCAACCTGAATGTCAATATTGCCAGTATGCAGGTCGGACGCAAGATCGTGCGCGGCGATGCCGTGATGGTGCTGAGCATTGATGACCCCGTGCCAGACGGCGTTTTGGAGGAAATCAAAAAAGAACAGGGAATTCGTGATGCCTACACCGTGACCCTAGCCGAAATTTCCTGAACCGAGGTCTCGTGAGGTGATCACTCTTGGCAAGTAGCTGGTGGGAAATTCAGGTCGGGGCTGATCCGGCGGCAGAGGAACTCCTCTTTTGGCGATTGCAGGCGTTTGGCTGTCGCGGCATGGCGAGTGAGTTACGGGGCAACACGTTCACCGTCAAGGCATACCTGCCGCAAATCAAATCCCAGCAGCTCGATCTGGCTGCCCTGGCTCTGTTGCTCAAACAAGATCTGCTCTGCGCCGAACTGCCCGCGCCGATCGTCCAATGGCACTTAATCGATGAAGAAGACTGGTCTAAAAGCTGGAAAGACCACTGGCATCCTGAACCGATCGGCGATCGTTTTTTAATCAATCCCGCCTGGCTTCCCATCCCCGAAACCGATCGGCTGATCATCAAACTCGATCCGGGCGTTGCCTTTGGCACAGGTGCGCATGCCACGACCCAGCTTTGCCTGGAAGCATTAGAGATGCGACTCAACGACCCGCTACCAGGAACGATCGTCGCGGATATTGGCTGCGGCTCCGGCATTCTCTCGGTGGGAGCAATTTTGCTGGGTGCAGAGCGAGCTTATGCCGTCGATACAGACATTCTGGCAGTCGATGCGACCAAGAGTAATGTTGAGCTGAACGAGTTGCCGCCCGATCGCCTGATGGTTGAAGAAGGCAGCCTCGATCGCCTCAAGGAAATGCTGCCCGCTCCGGTCGATGGCTTTGTATGCAACATTCTGGCAGAAGTCATCCTGCAACTCATTCCGTCCTTTAGCGACATTTCCAAGCCAGATACCTGGGGCATTCTCAGCGGGATTTTGATTGACCAGGTCCAGCCGATCGCCGATTGCTTAGAGGAACACGGCTGGACAATGGCAACCCTCTGGAGGCGGCAGGACTGGTGCTGTTTGAATATTCGCCGAGCAGAAAATCTGCCTGGTAATTGGCATGGGTAAGGAGAAGTTACAGGACGGGCGGGGGCGCGGGATTGAGCGGTAGACTATGGACTGTGGAGTACAAAACTGTGGATGGAGCGGAGATCTATGGTGCTTCCGAGCGGTTCTAGGCTGCCGTCTTTGCTGCAAACGCTGAGTTTGATTGCGGACCCGATCGCCTTTTTTGATCAACAATCGCAGCGATACGGCGATCCCTTTACGACGCGGGTGCTGGGAATCAATTCGCCGCCTGTAGTGTTCTTTAGTCACCCAGATGCGATCCAGGCGATTTTTACCACACTGTCGAGCAAGCTGGAACTGGGCAAGGTGACGGATGTGTTTCGTCCGCTGACCGGAAATGAATCGCTGATTATGCAGGACGGATCGCGCCATCAGCAACAGCGGCAGATGCTTATGCCTGCGCTTCATGGGGAGGGGCTGTATCGCTGGGGACAGGTGATTTGTGACTTGACGACCGAGGCGATCGATCGCTGGTCGGTGGGATCGGTGCTAAAGATTCAGTCAGAGATGCTAGACATTTCGCTGGAAGTCATTTTGCGCGTCGTGTTCGGGTTGAAGCCCGGCAGTCGCTATCAGCAGCTTCAGCGGCTTTTGCATCGATTGCTGGAGGATATCAATTCGCCGACCTATTCGGTGCAGTTTTTTTTGCCGCCGTTGCAGCAGGATTTGGGGGCGTGGAGTCCGTGGGGACAGTTTGTGCGGATTCGGCAGCAGATTGATGCGTTGCTGTATGCCGAGATTGCCGATCGCCGGAGCCAGGGCATTCATGATCGATCGGACATTCTATCGGTGCTGATGAGCGCCACGGATGCAGAAGGACAGCCGCTCAGCGATGTAGAACTGCGCGATCAGCTCATGACGCTGCTGCTGCTGGGACATGAAACAACGGCTTCTGGCTTAACCTGGATTTTTTACTGGCTTCAGCGCGAACCGCAAATTGCCGATCGCCTCCTACAAGAGCTGGATACGCTGGGCGAACAGGCTGACCCGATGACCGTAGCAAACCAGCCTTATCTCAACGCAGTGTGTAAAGAAGCATTGCGAATTTATCCGATCGCGCTGATTTCGCAGCCGCGCTGGACCAAGGAGGCGATCGAGCTTATGGGCTATCGGTTTGAACCGGGAACCGTGCTGATTCCCTCGATTTATCTGGCGCATCGCCGGGCGGATACCTATCCGAATCCCGATCGGTTTGAGCCGGAGCGGTTTTTGGGCAAGGCGAAATCGCCCTATGAATATTTGCCGTTTGGTGGCGGCAGTCGAAGCTGTATTGGCATGGCGTTGGCAATGTATGAAATGAAGCTGGTGCTGGCGACGGTGCTTCGCCAGGTGACGCTAACCCGTTCGAGCGAAATGCTGCCTGTGGTAAAACCGACGCGACGGGGCATTACGTTTGTGCCGCCGAAGGAGTTTCGAATGCGAGTGGGCGATCGGCGAGGCGCAAAGGTGCTGGTGAGTTAGAAGGCAGCTCAGGGTTATGACTTCTCAAACATCTTCCTGGGGTAAAGTCTAAGCAGGTTAAAATCTGTAATTAGGAATTAGGAATTGTAAGAATTCCTGACGGTTCGACACAGCAGACTGTGACCCTTTTGACTGATCCTTTTGACAACTTATTTTTTAGAAGGACTGTTTTTCTTCGATGCTTTGTCAGTCGCCTTTTACTCACTTGCAACCCCTGCAAGACTGTAAACAAATTTATCAGTTTCTTGACTTTTGCCGCAAGCGATCGATTGCAGAAAATCAGCCTAAAATTGCTAGTGTTGCCCTTGAAATCGAGGCGATGCAAAGCACTTCCTCTTGCAGCGTAATCGATCCATTGATTGTTCTTAATCATCTGCATCGATCGAATCAGCTTCATTTCTATTTAGAAAATCGTGATCAAGGGCGATCGATTGCGGCGATTGGCTCAGCGGTTGCGCTAACAGTGAACGGCAAAGAAAGATTTAAGCAGGCACAAAATTTCATTCAAACTCAGCTTGACCAAATATTAGCGAGCTATCCGGTTGATTTTCCCTGGACAACGCCTCGATTTTTTTGTAGTTTTACTTTTTTTGATCAGCAAACTCATTGCGATTCTCCTTTTCCGGGCGCGACCGTTTTTCTCCCTCGCTGGCAGATTATTCGCTGGCAGGAACATCACGGGGCGATCGTGAATTTGCCGATTCAATCTGACTCGAATTTGCAGCAGTTAACCCAGACGATCTGGCAGGAATTTCGATCGATTTGTCAGGCGCAGTACGACGTTTTTCAGCTTCCGCAAGGCATTACTCCACTCCTCAATCAATGGGAAATTATTGACCACAATTCGTTTCAGCCTGCTGTGACTTCGGTGCTGAAATCGATCGAAACCCATCAGTTTGATAAGGTGGTGCTGGCTCATGCGATCGATGTGATTTCTCAGCTTCCGTTTCAATGGGGACGATCGCTCAACGATTTGCGGCAGTTGCATTCAGGATGCACGGTTTTTTCGATCGGCAACGGCAACGGACAGAGCTTTATTGGGGCGAGCCCGGAGCGATTGTTGAGCATTCAAAACCGCCGCTTTCTCACCGATGCCCTTGCCGGATCTGCCCCACGCGGACGGACGGCAATCGAGGATGATACGCTGGGCGATCAGCTTTATCGCAGCGACAAAGAGCGGCACGAACATCAGGTCGTTGTTGATTTTATTACGCAAAGATTGGTCAATGTAGGGCTAACCCCTCGCTTCACCGCAACGCCAACCCTGCGAAAACTAGCCAATATTCAGCATCTTCATACGCCGATTCAGGCAATTTTGCCGCCAAGCCTGCATCCGCTTGCCCTGGTTGCCGAGCTGCACCCCACTCCTGCCGTTGCCGGACGACCCCGCGAAGTTGCCTGTGAGCAGATTTGCCAGTACGAAGGCTTTGAACGATCGCTCTACGCCGCGCCCCTGGGCTGGATCGACGCCCAAGGAAACGCCGAATTTGTCGTTGGCATTCGATCGGCTCTGATCGACGGACATCGCGCCCGATTATATGCCGGGGCGGGCATTGTGGCAGGGTCTAATCCCGATCGCGAACTGGCAGAAATCCGGCTGAAGCTTCAGGCACTCCTGCGGGCATTAGTGTGAGAATGGAGCTTCTGCTCTTTTTTCTGGGTTCGCCTGTCAGGAATGCCGATCAATTTCAGCAATACTAACTCGGTCTGGGCGTCGGTGCTGGTGGAAACGCTGCACTGCCTGGGACTCCAAACCGCCGTTATCTGTCCCGGATCGCGATCGGCTCCGCTTACGGTTGCTTTTGCCCTGCACAAGGCGATCGAGGCAATTCCGGTACTGGATGAGCGATCGGCGGCTTTTTTTGCGCTGGGATTGGCGAAACAAACGGGACGGGCGGTTGCCTTGGTTTGCACCTCAGGCACGGCAGGGGCAAACTTTTATCCGGCTGTGATCGAGGCGCGGGAAAGCCGTGTGCCTTTGATCATTCTCACGAGCGATCGTCCGCCGGAACTGCGTGAATGCAATGCGGGGCAAACGATCGATCAGCAAAAGCTGTATGGAACTTATCCTAACTGGTACAGTGAACTGTCGATACCGGGGCTAGAACTGTCGCTGCTGGCATATTTGCGGCAAACGATCGTCTATGCCTGGGAACGTGCCCATCAGCCGGTAGCGGGCTGTGTGCATCTGAATCTGCCCTTTCGCGATCCGCTTGCGCCAATTCCCCAGGCTGAAGCAAAGGCACTCGGCGATCGATTTCCGACCGATTTTTTTAGGGGAATTGCTCCTGCGCCGTTTGTGCAGTTCGAGGCTCAATTTGCCGTTCCTTCACTGTGGCAGCAGTCCGATTATCCCGAAGCAGGAACAGCCCCGCATCGCGGCTTAATCATTGCAGGCGTCGCGCAGCCTGGCGATCGTCAGACCTACTGTGAATCGATCGCCCGTTTATCGCAATCCCTGGGTGTTCCGGTGCTGGCAGAAGGGCTGTCTCCGGTGCGAAATGCTGCCGACCTGAATCCCAATCTGATTACTACTTACGACCTGATTCTGCGAAATTCTGACTGGGCAGATAAACTCCAGCCCGACTGGGTTATTCGCGTTGGTGAAATGCCCACCAGCAAAACCCTGCGCCAGTGGCTCAATTCCGATCCGTTGCTGATGCAGTGGATTATCGACCCGGACGATCGCAATCTTGACCCGCTGCACCTGAGAACCGTTCATCTGCGACTGTCGATCGAGCAAGTGGCGGCACAAATGACCCGCAGGACGGGTTCGCCTTCTCATTACTTAAAGTCCTGGCTTGAGATGGAGACGATCGCCCGCCAGAAGCGCGATCGAACCCTGGCACAGACCGACTTTTTGTTTGAAGGCAAAGTATCGTGGCTACTGTCTCAGCACTTGCCTCCTGGAACGCCGCTGTTTATCGCCAACAGTATGCCCGTGCGCGATATAGAGTGGTTCTGGCAGCCGGGAAATCGCCAAATTCAGCCCTGCTTCAACCGGGGCGCAAACGGTATTGATGGCACGCTTTCGGCGGCGATCGGCACAGCCCACCGTCAGCCCAGTAGCGTTTTACTCACAGGCGATCTGGCACTGCTGCATGACACGAACGGCTTTTTGCTGCGAAATAAGCTGCAAGGACATCTAACGATCGTGCTGATCAACAACAACGGCGGCGGAATCTTTGAAATGCTGCCGATTGCCCAATTTGAGCCACCCTTTGAAGACTTTTTCGCTACCCCTCAGGACATCGATTTTGCCCAGCTTTGCGCCACCTACGGCGTGGACTATCACCGCATTCGAGACTGGCAGGGTTTGATCGATCGCATTCAAACGTTGCCTCAAGAGGGCATTCGGTTGTTGGAAGTGCAGACCGATCGAAAGCGAGACACGATTTATCGACGGCAGATTCTCAATCAACTGC
>NZ_JACJOR010000038.1:0-13289 GCF_014695615.1 Leptolyngbya sp. FACHB-711 | reverse complement strand
CTGTTTTGCAAAAGGTTATGGTTGCAAAAGATTATGCCCGTACTTTAGGTATTACTAACTACACAAGGGTAGTAGCCATTTTTCGGGACAAGCTGTTAATCGTCGCAGGAGAAAACTGCTTCGCATTGCTCTACAAAATAATCAGGAGTCAAGTCAGGACTCGATCGCAAAAAATCCGGGAGGGCAATCTGTTATGCTCACAGGTAGAACCGTTCCTCCTCGGATGCCGCTATGGTGACCCTCACAGCTCAATCTTCTGTAGACCAGCGCGACTGGAAACCGATCGTCAAAGCCTTTGAAGCTGTTGTCGGTAAAAATGCAGTAGTGCAGCGCAAAGAAGAACTCTTGGTGTATGAGTGTGATGGGCTGACAAGCTATCGTCAGCGTCCGGCAGTGGTGGTGTTGCCTCGTACAACAGAACAGGTTGCAGAAGTGGTGAAAATCTGCGATCGATTCAACGTGCCATTTATCGCGCGGGGAGCCGGAACCGGGCTATCGGGAGGTGCGCTGCCGATCGAAAACTGTGTGCTGATTGGCACAGCCCTGATGAATCAGATCCTCGAAATCGATCTCGAAAATCAGCGGGTAGTCGTGCAGCCGGGCGTGATTAATAATTGGGTGACGCAGGCGGTTAGCGGAGCGGGATTTTACTATGCGCCTGACCCTTCCAGCCAGATTGTTTGTTCCATCGGTGGCAATGTAGCGGAAAATTCGGGCGGAGTGCATTGCCTCAAATATGGCGTGACGACGAATCACGTTTTGGGGCTGAAGATTGTTTTGCCAGATGGATCGATCGCTGAGGTAGGCAGCAAGATTCCCGAAATGCCGGGATACGACTTGGCAGGAATTTTTGTCGGTTCAGAAGGCACGCTGGGCATTGCCACCGAAATTACGCTGCGGATTCTCAAAACCTCTGAGGCAATTCATGTGCTGCTGGCAGATTTTACCAGCGTCGAGGCGGCAGGACAGGCGGTTTCAGACATCATCAGTGCCGGGATTATTCCGGGCGGCATGGAAATGATGGACAACTTCAGCATTAATGCTGTGGAAGATGTGGTGGCGACCAACTGCTACCCGCGAGACGCGACGGCAATTTTGCTGATCGAAGTCGATGGGCTGGAAGTGGAAGTTGAAGCAAACCGCCAGCGGGTCGAAGCGATTTGTCGGCAAAATGGGGCAAGAAGCATTCGCACTGCCACTGATCCCACTGAACGTCTCACCCTGTGGAAAGGACGCAAAGCTGCCTTTGCCGCAATGGGCAAGATTAGTCCTGATTATTATGTGCAGGATGGGGTGATTCCGCGAACCAAACTGCAATACGTGCTGCACGAAATCGAGGTACTCAGCCAGAAACACGGCTATCGCGTCGCTAATGTGTTTCATGCTGGGGATGGCAACCTGCACCCGCTAATTTTGTACAACAATGCCATTCCGGGACAGCTTGAGGAAGTGGAGGCACTGGGGGGCGATATTCTGAAGCTTTGTGTTGAAGTGGGCGGCAGCATTTCGGGTGAGCATGGCATCGGCGCAGACAAAAAGTGCTATATGTCTGCGATGTTTAATGAAACCGACCTGGAAACGATGCAGTGGGTGCGGCAGGCCTTTAACCCGAAGGGACTGGCAAACCCGGAAAAGCTGTTCCCGACGCCGAGAACCTGCGGAGAAGCAGCCCGATCGCTTACCGCTGAAGATTTTCCGAACGTCGATCGCTTCTAACCCACTTCAATGCAAGACGATCTGAGGATCGATCTGAAACGCTGAGCTGGAGTTTGATTGCCCAGAAGCTTCCTCGCGGCGCAGTTGCCAGAGCAGCTTTTGAGATTTCCAGGCACGATCGAGCAGTTCCATTGCCTGGGTGGGCGAGCATTCTTTTGAGTAGCTTTGCTCTAGTGCCGAGCAAATATACGTTTTCAGGTAAGTTTCGATATCTTGAGGAGCGATCGAAACTGTGGTTTCGTGGGGGGCGACTTGCATAGGGGGAAGCATTAGGAAAGAAAAGAACAATAAGAACCCAATCTGCGAACGGGGCAGCTCGAAAACTGTGGCTTGTTTTCTCCTACAAAAGAATCCGGTTTGAATTCGGACATTTGAAGGCGATCGGGTAGTTTTTTGTAGAATCTTTACGGGATTGACCAATCCACATAAATCTATAGACAGTCAGTAAACGGTCAGAGGTAAAACGGTGAGCTGATTAAATCGCAAAGGAAATAAAAACGTTAAGTCATCCTTAGGGAGAGCCAAATTTAAAGCCGACAGGAGAAAATGTAACCGTTGATTGCTGCCTTAGGAGTGCAATATGGTTCTTGCTCGTTGGCGACAAATTCTTGCACCAGTCTTGCTTAGCGTTTTGTTGCTGGTTACTGCTTGCAGTCCACAAGCGCCATCCCGCTTTGAACAGACGCAAGTTGAAACAACTCAAAAAGGCGCGCCGTCTGCCGTTGCTACTGATGCCACTCAGGGAGGAGCGTTTAACCAGTTCTTTCCGAAGTCGGTTTCTGGCTATGAGATTGTGCCTGCTCAGGAGAAAAAAGGGTTTGCTGAATACAAAGTAAACCAGGGTGGAAAAAATGTGGCAATGCTGGCAATCAGCGATACCACCGGAACACCTGCCGCAGAGAAATTTAGGAACAGCACGATGAAGATTGCAGGCTATCCCGCCGTCGAACAGGGACAAAATGGAACTGCAATTCTGGTGAACGATCGCTATCAGGTGAAAGTGCTGTCTCGCGATCCTTCATTTACAAAGGAGAATCGGGCAGAATGGCTGACTAAGTTTGATTTGAACGGCTTAACCAAGCTGAGTTAAGTTCGGGCAGGTAAGTTCAGACTCAGGACTTCAAGAGTCGCTGCATCATTCGCTGCAAACCAATTGACCCTTTGCTCAGGAGGACTCTGTGAGTAAATCAATTTATGAACTGGTTGACCGTCTCCCGACAGGCGGCATTACCGTAATGGCACTGCGATCGCTCGATACCTTCGTGCCAGGACAGTGGGATAATCTAGTCGGGTTTGAAAATACGATTCGGAAAGTAACGGGTGAAACCGACGAAAGCTTGATTCAGCAAATTGGCGATCGGGCGGTGACGCTGTTTAACGACAAATCGCAGGGCTATCAGCGGGCACTCTGGCTTTATCAAACCGTCGATTCGGCATCGGGCGCACTGGGCGCGGCAGCTCTGGCAAACCGAATTGGGCAGGATATCTCGTTTCTGGGAGTGTTGAAGCATCTCACGCCCAAACCTGAAAGAGCGCAAACGATCGATCTATGCGTCAAACTCGTCGTTGAAGTGGTAGCCTTCTGTCAAATCAACGGCATTCCGGGTGATAGTCTGGGCGATTTTTTAGCGTCCTTAAAAGACTACGGCGGCGAATCGCTGATGCGAATGGCAGCGCTTGTTTGTTTTGATGGACTCGTGCCTTTGGGAGCCGATTTCTCGCTGAAGGCATTAAACGCAATTCAAGGAATGACCCCTTCGGAACTAGAGAAAAATAACACGTTCAAAGGCGTTGCAGAACAGATTCCGGGCGGCAATACAGACGGCAAACTAGGCTTTATTCGCGAAAGCTTTTCTTCCACAAAAGGCTGGATGGATAACTTTGTGGCATCCCGCAATTTGACTCCTGATAAGGTGATCGACAACTTGACGCAATTTGTGGATGTATCTAAAGACAAATTAGACTACCTTGGCGCATTTCTTGATATGTCCGTTAAATACTACGAACACACCGGAGTGCAAACGCTGACGCGGCGACTGGTTGAACGGGCGGTTGCTGAAATTTAGCATCGTAAGGTCAATCTCTTTGCAGGAGAAATGGTTTGGCATTGCCTGTGAGGAAAGCCGGTCTTGATGTTGATTGAAGCCTAAAATTTGTCAAAAATTGATTTTTGAAATCTGGTTTGAGGTAGGGCAATCCTGCCTTTTTTTTATCATTTGCAAGCGTTGCTGAAATTGCAATGGCAGGCATCTAGGCTAGCTTGAAGAATACTCATTCGGGTTGTCGCATTTCAACCGTTCCAATTTTTACAGTCTTTGTCTTCCTGAGGAAGTCAGGGATTGGCTTTAGGTTGCTCCCTGACTTCGTAGCAGTCTTGAGCCTGCTCAACGTCTTTTAGGGTCGAGCTGCAAGCCCTTTAAAGCTGAGCGCGGTTTGATTATCGCGGACATCACCAAATAAATTTGCTGTGCCCGTCGTCAGGTTAACGCCGTACAGCGATGCGTTAGAAAGTGCATAGGCAGTGTTGGTTGCGGGGGCAGTTGCGCTGGCAGGCTGGCTGACAATATCAAAACCCGCGTTCCCGCTGAAGTCAACGCCTAGTGCTCCGACGCGAGTTTGCGTTCCGGCATTAGGCGGATTTTGAATGAACAGTTCATCGGTGGTGGTGTTGATGGTGAATTGCGTGGTGGCGGCGGGTGGCGTGATCGGGGCTACGCCTGTGAAACTGTTGATGTAGGCGGTTGCTGCGATCGAGTTCGTCGCGCCGTTCAAGTTGCCATCGGGCTGAATGCCGTCCAGGGGGTTTAGATTGCTATCCACAACGGCTCCGGTATCTGGCACTAAGCGCAGATTTTGTCCGGCATCGCTCACTACCCGAATGCGATCGACCGACGGATTAAAGTCGAAACCAAAATTCGTGCCGCTCAGCGGAATTGCAAAAGGCTGGGCGTTCACGGCAGTGGCGGCTCCAGTGGCAGGATCAATGCGGTAGAGGCGGCTGGTACTACCCAAGCCAAACAGTTGACCATTCAGCGGACGAAAATCGATGCCCAGCAGGTTTTCCCCTGTTTGCAATCCGGTAACGCTGACTCTTCTAACGTTTGACAGGTTGTCGTTATTAAAAAATGCCAGATTATTGTCAGTGGTTAAGCCCACGAACTTCGCGGTTGCCGGATCAGGCGCAGCAAGCGGACTGGTAGACAATCTGAGACGGTAGCGCGTTTCACCGTCGCGAAGCGTGGTTTTAAGGAAGTAGCGACCTCGCTCCAGAATCGTGTTGATGGGTTGAGACTGCTGAGCTGTGTTTTGCGAAAAGCCGATGCGCTGACGATCGCGATTGAACAGTGCCAGGTTTACATCGCTTTTGAGTCCACGCAAAACGCCCTGCAAGCTGCTGCGAGTGGTCACCCGAAAGCTAAAAAAATCAACTCTGTCACCCTGATTAGCTGAATCACGAATTACCTGCTGTCCCTGCAACACGCCGAGATTTTGCGCCCGGTTGAAGCTGTTATTTGAAGCCATGATTCAATACTCCGATCAATTTAATTAGACTGGACAAATTAGATTGGACAAACTCAGTACGCGCAGAACAATCAAGTGGATGCACCTGGGTTAGAAAAGAACCGCGCTTTGCTCTGGGAAAAGGTTTGAAAAGTCATCATCATGACCCAAACTGCCTCCTTGCCCCCAATGATGAGGAAACCAAACTATTGCTCAGGTTCAAAGTCCCTTAGTTTTGAGGAACTTAGGGGGTAACACAGCACTTTCAATGCTTCTCAAACAACTTCTTTGCAGGCGTAAATCACTTCAGATCACTCTTTAGATAGGTGAACGATCGCCGTTTTTCTGCTAGCTAAATCGCAAAAAGTGAGTAGTTGTTTGGGTACAATACGGCTACTGTGCTGTGAAAGAACCCATGTCTGAAGCCGATCGTTTTTTGCCGGAGTGTCGCGTTTGTCAGTTCTATACCTGCAATGTTCATTTGCGCTGTGCGGTTCATCCGTCGGGTGTAGAGTCCGAGCAGTGCCTTGATTTCACCCTTTATCAGCCTTCTGTCCATTCGCCTCGTTCGATTGAGGTTTATCCCGCGCAGAAGGATGCTAAGCAAAGAAAGAAGTCAGCGTGATCTGTGAAGTGATGGGGTGATAAGCCGTGTGGTCTCCCCTCCTGTGCCTGGGAAAATAGCGAGGGAAATTTAGAGCAGTCCTCAAGCACTGAACCGATTACCCTAGATAGGGAAGTGCTTTGCATTGCCTCATGACCCTGAGAAAATTTTTGGCTCTCGTCGCAGGTGGTTTTCTATTTGTTTATTTGCTATTTCTGGCTGGCTCAACGATTCCCAGGCAGTGGACCCAACAGTGGAATTATCATTCTCAGGAAAATTCTCCGGTGAATTCTCAGATCAATTCCCAGTCAAGCTGTCAATATAAAGTTTGCGCTGCGCGGTTTGGCATTCACACCAATATCATTATCCCTGTCTCCAACGGTGCTTATAACTGGCAGAATGATTTGACGCTGCCGTTAACGCAAGAGCAGTATTTAGGGTTTGGCTGGGGTGAGCGCGACTGGTACTTGAATCCACCTCCTGATAATTCGCTCGACTATTACTTCAAGGGTTCTCGATCGCTTTTATTGCCAAACGCCGCCGCCCTTCGAGTTCAAAGACACGATCGGTTTCCGAGCCATTTCGAAATTCGCTGTGGTGGCGTTGATCGATCGCATTATCTTGCATTAATTGAGTATATTCAGCGATCGTTTCAGCGTTCCGCCGGAAGGCGAATTCAAATCCGCGCAGATCCGCAGGCGGGTACTGCTTTTTATGAGGCAACAGGACGGTATTCTTTTCTGCATAACAGCAATCACTGGACGGCAGAAGGACTCCGCACTGCGAAGATTAATACACCCCTGTGGGCAGGCTTCTCGCAGGCAGTTATGCGCCAGATTAAGCCGACCTGTTAACTAGGTTTGGCGCGGCAGAATCGCGAGATGCCAGCATCGTTCAGTCGTTGAAGTTTCCAATGTAAACCCTCTGGTACTTCTCAAATCCTTTGTAAGAACCTATTCTTAGTGCAGAAAACATCACGGGCAGTGCAACGACGCTAACCCATGCTGTGAGCTGCCTCGCCTTCGATTGTTATCCGTCTGAGGCAGTTGAGTTTCTCTGTAATGCCGATGAATGACCCGATCGCTGTACTGCTGATTGATGACCAGGCAATTATCGCGGAAGCGGTGCAGAAAATGTTGGCGGCTGAAACCGATATTACCTTTCACTACTGTGCTGATCCGCTTCAGGCGATCAAGGTGGCACAGTCCTTTCAGCCGACCGTGATTCTGCAAGATCTGGTGATGCCGCAAATGGATGGTTTGCTGCTGGTGCGATTGCTGCGATCGTCCGATACACCAACGTATCAAATTCCACTGATTGTGTTATCAAGCAAGGAAGATCCGGTGATCAAGGCGCAGGCGTTTGAGTATGGCGCAAATGATTATCTGGTGAAATTGCCCGATCGTGTTGAGCTGCTTGCCCGAATTCGCTACCACTCCAGGGCATACAATAACCTGCTAAAGCGACAGGAAGCCGAGGCGCAGCTTCGGGAAGAAAACGAGCAGCAGGCACTCTACATTCAGCAGGTCAACAAAATCACCGATGCTGCCTTTGCCGTTGAGCAAGACATCTTTGAGGAAGGACATTTGGCAGAAGTCGCCGATCGCCAGGATGAGCTGGGGCAATTGGCGCGGGTGTTTACTCAGATGGTGAAAACCGTCAAAGTGCGGGAAGCAGAGCTAGAGCGGCTAAAAGATTCTCTGGCGCGATTTTTCCCGGGGGAGTATCTGCGATTTCTGCGTAAAGACAGCGTGATCGATGTGCAGCTTGGCGATTTTGTCAGCAAGATTATGGCGGTGATGTTTAGCGATATTCGCGCGTTCACCACCATTTCTGAAAGTATGAGTCCACGCGAAAACTTTGACTTTATCAACGCTTATTTAAAGCGAGTCAGTCCCGAAATTCGCAATCACTACGGCATTATTGTGAAATTTTTGGGAGATGGCATGATGGCAGTTTTTCCTGACGGCGCAGATGATGCGATCGCTGCTGGAATTGCCAAACATCGGCGTGTGCAGGAATACAATGAGCAGCGGCAGGCAAGGGGCAAGCTGCCGATTCAGGTTGGCATTGGCGTTCATGTGGGACCGATGATGCTGGGCATGGTGGGGGAAAGCAATCGAATTCAGGGCGACGCTTTTTCGGACAACGTGAATCTGACCGCCCGACTGGAAGGACTAACCAAGGTTTACGGCAGTGCCCTACTAATCAGCGGGCAAACGATCGAGCACCTCAGCACGCCTGAAGCCTACCAGTTTCGCTTTCTGGCAAATACGCTGGTTAAAGGACGCACCGAACCGATCGCCGTCTACGAAGTGCTCGATGCCGAAACGGAAGCAATTCGCGAGCTAAAACTGCAAACGCTGCCTCAGTTCGAGCAGGGGATTCAACACTACCGCGATCGTGCCTTTATCGATGCCAGAGCTTGCTTTGAACAGGTACTCGCCGTTCATCCTGACGATCAAACTGCCAAACTGTACTGCGATCGAATCGAACGGTTACTCTCCGAAGGCGTTCCCGAAGACTGGAACGATGCCTGGTCGATCATTCCCCAATCGTAATCACCACTTTTCCCACCGTGCGTTCCGTTTCGCCTTGCTGATGCGCCGCTACCGTTTCAGCCAGAGGATAGGTGCGATCGATAACCGAGCGAATGTGTCCCGCTTCAATCTGCTGCTTCAGAAATTCCAGATCAACGGCATTCGATTTCAGCAAAATTACTTTGTACTTGGGTCCAGGCAAAAATGCCGTGAAAAAGCTTTGCACATAGTTTGCCGGATAGGGCTGCGTCGTCACGTAATAGCCATTGGGCTGCAAAACTCGCTTACAGTCATCAAACGATCGATTCCCCACCGCATCAAACACGACATCGTATTTCGTCGCGTCCTGAGTAAAATCCTGCTGCTGATAGTTAATGACTCGATCGCATCCCAAACTCTTCACTAAATCAGCATTTCGGGCACTGCAAACCCCCACAATCGAAGAGGCTCCTAACACTTTGGCAATCTGCACCGCATAGGTTCCCACACCGCCCGATGCACCGTTGATCAACACTCGCTGTCCTGCCGCAAAATGCCCTTCATCTCGTAACGCTTGCAGTGCAGTCAGTCCCGCTAAAGGTACAGCCGCCGCTTCTTCGTCGCTCATATTCGCGGGTTTGTGCGCCGCCACTCTCTCTGCTACTGCTGCGTATTCCGCATAAGCTCCACCTGCCAACTGATCGAGCCGCGCATAAATCCTGTCTCCAACGCGAAATCGAGTCACTTGACTGCCCACTTCCACGACTTCCCCCGCCACATCAAAGCCCAAAATTAACGGAAACTGATAGCCCGTCAGGAACTGCAGCAATCCTTTTCTGATTTTCCAGTCGATCGGATTCACGCTGCTGGCATAAACCCTAACCAGTATTTGATCAGCTTTAATCACAGGTTTATCAACATCGGCATAGCGCAATACGTCAGGAGAACCGTAGCGATCGATCACAGCTGCTTTCATCACTCATACTCCAGATACATAACAACGCTTGAGCAGGACAAGTTCTACCCAAAACGATCGGATGCGATCGCCAATAGACTCGCTCTATCTGCACCTACAGTCAATTGCAGTCTTTCTGAAGGGTAATCGCAATCTCTAGAGATAGATTTTGGATGACAGAATTCGTTTTGGAGTGAACGGCAATTGAATAAGTTTATGGATAGATGAAGAGAATACTCAGGAAGCTTTCTAGTTCGGGTTCAGCCTTTAATCTACGATTGCCACCAACATCGACGATTAGAATCATTCTTTCATTCTTCTTAACTCGCTCTTAAGAACGATTGCAGAACAAGCCATAATTTACACCATAAAATCAATTGGCTTCTATCGTTTATTGGCGTTTACTTGGGTCTGCTGCTATGCCAACAGTCTATGGAAATCTTCAGGGCATTCGATCGGCTCAGCTCAAGCAAATTGAGGCATTGTACGATCAGCGTCAGTTGGGCGATCGGGTTTGCACGATTGAGTTTGCTCGGCAGTTGGCGCAGCTCAGCAGCACGATTCATCATCCGATTTGTGTCTATTTGAATCGGCGGGGGCAGGTGATTCGGATTGGGATTGGCACACCGCTTCAAACTCAACTTCCCCAAAGTGAACTGCCCCGGCAAGGCGGCGATCGGCTGAGCGGCATTCGCTGTGTTTCGGTGATGTCTCATGCGCCCGACCGTGGCAGTCTGGTAGCGATGCTGAAGCAGCGATGGGATGCGCTGGCAGTGTTGGTGATTCCCGAAGGAAAACGGCAGAAAGCGGCTGAAATTCAAGAGACTTATCTGGTGCATTTGATTCCCGATTTTGACCAGCCCTGGACAGTTTCAGAGCCAATGCCGCTCGATGAATTGACCAATCTGGAACTGGATGATCTGATTTACGACTGGGAAAAAGATCTGGGCGAATCCGGTTTCGAGCTGGATCAGTTTCAGGCTCCCTCGGATCACGATCGCGTGCTTCTGGTGGGTTTGATGACTGACGGCATGACGGCACAGCAGTTTGAAGAGGGCATGACCGAGCTGCGGCGATTGGTGGATACAGCAGGTGGTGAAGTGATTGGCGTGATTGAACAGCGACGCGGCACTCCCCATCCGCAAACGGTCGTTGGTCAGGGCAAGGTCGAGGAAATTGCGCTTCAGGTGCAAACGCAGGGCGCAAATCTGGTGGTGTTCGATCGCGATATTTCTCCTTCCCAGGCGCGAAATCTGGAGGAGCAAATCGGGGTGCGGGTGGTCGATCGCACCGAAATTATTCTGGATATCTTTGCCCAGCGTGCCCAATCCCAGGCAGGGAAACTTCAGGTGGAACTGGCTCAGCTCGAATATCGGCTGCCGCGGCTGCGGGGACAGGGACGGGGTTTATCGCGACTGGGCGCAGGTATCGGCACACGAGGACCGGGAGAAACCAAGCTCGAAAGCGAACGACGCACAATCCAGCGACGGATTCAGCTTTTGCAGCAGGAAGTCAATCAGCTTCAGGCACACCGATCGCGCCTCCGGCAGCAGCGACAGCAGCAGCAAATCCCGGTTGTGGGACTGGTGGGCTATACCAACGCAGGCAAATCTACCCTGCTGAATGTGCTGACCCAGGCAGAGGTCTACGCCGCCGATCAGCTTTTTGCCACGCTTGACCCCACCACGCGCCGCCTGACGATCGCTGATGACATGAATGCAGCGAGAAAAGAAATTCTGCTTACCGATACGGTCGGCTTTATTCATCACCTACCGCCTGCCCTGATGGATGCCTTTCGCGCCACGTTGGAAGAAGTCACCGAAGCCGACGCGCTAGTGCATCTGGTGGATCTGTCTCATCCTGCCTGGGCAAGCCATATCAAATCGGTGGAAACGGTGCTGGATGACTTGCCTGCAACGCCGCCTACCGCACTGCTGGCATTCAACAAAATCGATCACGTTCCCCCCGAAGTGCTGACGCAGGTCAGGCAGGACTATCCCGACGCCGTGTTTATTTCTGCCACCGAGCGGCTGGGACTCGATCGCCTGAAGCAGGAGATCCTGAAGCTGCTGGGGATTTCGGTGCAGCCTGGAGAAGTGGAAGTGGGTTAAGGGCAACGGTGCCCGATCAAACGTCCTGCTTGCCCATTCCCGCATTTTGTGGCAAGTTGCGATCGGTGCTGTTTTGCGGTCATCGCTTATGTTTCGCCTTCCCCGCTTTCCTGCTTTCCTGCTGTCGTTCTGCCTGCCCTTTTTGTTGCTCAGTGCGATCGTCTTGCTCACAGGCTGTAGTTTGCCGCAAATCAAAGCAGAAGATCGGCTATTCTTACCGCTGAGCCTGGACTTTCTGGGAGAATACCGCCTGCCAAAAGCAGATTTTGAGAATGCGCCGATCGGCGGTTTGTCGGGCATCGCCTACGATCGTCAGCGCGATCGGTTTTATGCTGTGTCGGACGATCGCAGTGAGCGTGCCCCTGCCCGGTTTTACACGCTAAAGCTTGACATTGGCATATCTGGAGTGGCAGAAGATGCAGAAACCAGCGGGGCAATTGGCATTCGATCGGTAGAAATTGAGCAGGTCACAACCCTCAAAGGCGAAGACAATCAGCCCTATGCAGAAGGCACGATCGACTCGGAAGGCATTGCCCTCTCGCCTCGCCGTACGCTTTTTATCACCAGTGAAGGCGTTACCCCGGCAAAGATCCCGCCCTTTATTAATGAATTTGAGCTCGAAAGCGGTAACTGGCGCAGTCGGCTTGCTGTCCCCAAGCGGTTTCTGCCCCCAGAGGAAGAGGGACAGCTTCTGGGTGTGCAGAATAATCGCGGCTTCGAGGCCCTCACAATTAATGCGGGCGGTGCAGCTCCCAACTCAACTGAACCCTATCGCCTCTTTACCGCAACCGAAGCCCCGATCACCCAGGATCTTCCTCTTGCAGATGCAGATAACAGCAGCACAAATCCTCCCGCCCAACAGCCGCTTCGCTTTCTGCACTATCTGGTCGGCGATGAGCTGCCCCTCTTGCTCGCAGAACACCTTTACCTGATTGATCCACCCCCCTCTGGAGCCACTGAAAATGGACTGGTCGAACTGATTAGCCTTGATCAGGGCGGGCACTTTCTCAGTCTGGAGCGATCGTTTGGCGCATCAGTGGGAGTGGGGGCAAAGCTCTATGAGCTGGCGATCGGCGGCGCAACTGATACTTCCAGCATTCCTTACCTTCAGGGCAATATCACCGGAATCGTGCCGATTGCAAAACGGCTGCTGCTCGACTTGAGTGAGCTTAATATTCCCCTGGACAATGTGGAAGGAATGACGATTGGACCCCAGCTCCCAGATGGCTCCCAAAGCTTGATCCTTATCAGCGACGATAACTTTAACTCGCTCCAGGTGACTCAGCTTTTACTGTTTCGGTTAAAGAATAGTCGATGAATCCCTCGATCGCATCAAGCACGCTCCCGATAGGCTGATCTTTATGGACTTGATCTTGATGTGCTGCTCTTTGCCTGGCTGCGATTCCAGACACGGGTGCTAACCTTGCAGTTTGCGCTGCGTACTCTTAAACCGGATGTATTCCGAAGCGAATGCCAGCAGACCAGACGCCAGAATCAGAATCACGCTCAGGGCATTGATATCGGGTTTAACCCCAGTCCTGACGCGGCTAAAGATTTCCATTGGCAGGGTGTTTGCGCCGCCTCCTGCGGTAAAGCTTGAAATTAACAGGTCGTCCATGCTTAGCACAAATGCCAGCAGACAGCCCGACAGCACGGCGGGCATCAGTTCGGGCAGCAGCACTTTGAGAAATGCCTGAGTCGGCGTTGCGCCCAGATCGAGAGCGGCTTCTTCCAAAAACGGATTGAGACCGGATAGACGAGTGGAGACGACGACTGCAATATACGCCAGACAGAAGACAACGTGAGCCGCTGTGATAGTCCAAATGCTGAGGGGAATGCCGACATAAACGAGGAAGACCAGCGTGGCAACGGCAATCGCAATA
>NZ_JACJOR010000379.1:0-17552 GCF_014695615.1 Leptolyngbya sp. FACHB-711 | reverse complement strand
GGAGCAAATCCAGATTGAGCAAGAATCTTCTTATTTTCAAGTACAGAATCAGTCAGGACAATTTTTGGGCATCGGTCAGGTGCTGACTGAAGCCAATGCCCAGCCAAACGCTGTACAGGATCATCGCCTTTTGCAGCCAAAGCTCGTTTGGGATATATCTACGCGATAATCATGACTTTAATCATTCAATCGATCGCTTTCGTTCTGCTAGAGCAATCCCAATCCCTTTACGCAGGTTTGCAGAAATTGCTGTATCCTGCGAGAATCTGACCAGCTCAAAATTTACTGCATCCTGGTCAAAAGCTTTGAGCGCAGCAATCACATGGAGTTGTACGCCTGCATCTGAATCTTCTAGCAGTCGGATCAGCGCAGTGATCACCTCACTAGATTGCTTTTGATTCGAGTGTTGATTCGCTGAAATGTTACTTTCTGAAATTGCTGCAAGCTGTCCCAGGCTGTGGCCGATCGTCTGTTTGCCTTTGCTGGTCTGGCTGATAGGGTGCTGAGTATGCAACAAATCGAGCAGGTTTTGTACAGCAGTTGGGCAAAGTTCTACTTGCTTGAGCCGTCCTAACACGGTAACGATTTCAATCTGGCTTTCATCGTTCAGAATTGCGGAATTGAAGAGTGCCTGCTGTAGACAAGCCATTGCCTCTGGTGTCCCAATCCAGCCGATCGCTCGAATGATTGCCTGCTGTAACGAAGCAGGAGTGTTACTGGATTGCAGAACTTTACCGAGCTCCGAGACTGCGTCGGCTGTACCAATTCGTCCTAGCGTCAAAGCCGTTTGACAGCAGACTTCCAGATCTAAATCCCACAGCAGCGGCTTCAGGGCATGAATGACTGCATCCATTAATGCATTGTTTTCCCCAGTCAGAACCTGCGCCTGAAATCCCAACGCGCCAACGGCTGATCGTCTGACAGAACTATCGAAATCCTGTAGCGCAGCAAACAGAGCGTCTTGAATTGCGGAACTCGAAAAACGGCTTAGGGCATCGATCGCCGCCGATCTCACCGCAGGCAGCGAGTCTAATGTAAGCGGCAACAAAATGGGTACAACTTCAGGATGTTCAATCTGTGCCAGTGCCCGGATTGCCAGAAGCTTCATTTCAGGCTGATGCAGCAAATCGGTCAGCGAAGGAATCGCGGCTGCACCACAGTTTGCCAGCGCGGTTGCTGCCATGCCTGCCACATCTACACTGCAGGAAGTCTGGAGCAAATGCGTCAAGCCTTGCACGGCAAGCGGATGGCCAAACGTGCCCAAAATTCGGGCGATGTACCAACTCACTTCTTCCTCAGAATCTTCTTGCAGCAGGTTAAGTAGTGGATTAATTACTTCTTCGGGGGAACCGCTTTGCGTCGCCTCAATGCCGCAGGCAGAGATTGTCTTTGCAGCTTCCCAGCGGGTGTAGAAGTCACCTGTCTCTAGCGCGATCAGGGCACAATGCAGAACAGAGCTAACGGAATTGCTGCAATTATCGGATTCAGAAAAAGGTTCGTTAATGAATTCGGAAAGATAAGGCATAGCGGAAACAGTAAAAGTGCAGGTCGGCGATCGGGTGGACTTCTAAGGCAGGGCAAAGCAGGGCAGGGCAAAGCAGATCGGAGCAAAACAAGTCAGAGCAAAGCTTTGGATCTCCAGGGGCAGAAGGCTAAAGAGCAATTTAGTTCACGCTGGAGGCTGTCGAAACAGTTTAGCGGCTGCGGCAAAGCAGTTTCTCTTTGGGGTGCAGTCTCTTGAGGGTTGAGTGGAAAAAGGGGCTTTCAGAAAGCGGTATATCCTGTATTTCAGCATCAAAGGCTTTGGAATGCGATCGCCTTCAGCCACAAAACGGGCACGAATTGTAAAAAACGCATATCTCTGATGCAGTTGCTTCATGGCTCGCAACCGAATGTAGCTATCAATACGAAATAAAGCTTTGAATTTTTCTAGTTTGATTACATCAGCTCAAGGGTTTCTATCTTAGATTTGCTTATTTAAAGCTAGGCGAAATCCTGAGATTAGGGAAGGAGAGCGATTAGAACGAATTGAGATTATTTCATCATTGCTCGTTTGTTTTTATAACCAGGTGTTAAGGTCGGCTTGAAATTAATTTCCTTAGCAATTTATTTTGTAAGCCTTGCAATGTCTCAAAAAAGCTTGCCAAACCTTTTCCGAGAGCCAGCTCTGCGATTTTAAGACCTGTCTAAAAAAAGCTAGGTGTCATGAAACAGTGACAGTAATTTAGCAAGATTCAGTTAGATTGTAAGAATCGTGGAATTACCCAGGCAAGTTACGATATCGAGTCGCTCTTGAACGTTTGTAGAAGGTTATTAAACTTTCAAATTTTTAACTCTGGTTACTTCTCGGCGAATAGTTTTTGATTGCTTTTAGTGTTCATAAGCTCTGTTTATAAGGACCAAAATTGTGAGCTGAAGCACTTGTAAAGCAATACTTCAAAAAATAGTTACGTGGAATACAGAAATAGAAATATGGCTGATTTTCCACCCACATAAAAGTTTGTTCGATCGCCCGCAAGCTCCATCCTGAATACTTTTGAGCCTTCGGCGTCTTCTGCTTAAACCTGAATAATGCTCATAATTCGACCTTATGCAAAAAACGCATCACTAGGATGCAAATTGCTCATTGTCGGAAACAATTGGTAACAAAATGCACCAAATGATAGATGCATTCCCCCTACGCTATGCCAATAGCAGGTTTCACCCCGCCATCCTGAGAGGATAAACCCGTGACCAGCGTGATTAGCCCTCAAGCCACGAGCTTGAACAAGTTTGAAAAAATCAAAGCCGAAAAGGACGGACTGGCAGTTAAGCAAGACCTGTCTCACTTTGCCCAAATTGGCTGGGAGGCCATTGACGAAGCCGATCGCGACTATCGCCTCAAGTGGCTGGGTGTGTTCTTTCGTCCGGTAACGCCCGGTGAATTTATGATGCGGCTGCGGATGCCTTCGGGTATTCTCACCAGCGCACAAATGAACGTGCTGGCAGACATTGTGCAGCGATACGGCGACAGCGGCAACGCAGATATCACCACCCGCCAAAACCTTCAGCTTCGCGGCATTCGGATCGAAGATATTCCCGATATCTTTAACCGCATGGATGCCGTGGGCTTGACCAGTGTGCAGTCTGGAATGGACAACGTCCGCAATATCACCGCTTCCCCGGTTGCCGGACTCGATGCCAGCGAACTGATCGACGTGCGCGATCTGGTACAGCAGGTGCAGGACATGATTACGGGCAACGGCAAAGGTAATCCTGAATTTACGAATTTGCCGCGCAAGTTCAACATTGCGATCGAAGGTGGACGCGATAACTCAGTCCATGCTGAAATCAACGATATTGCCTTTGTGCCTGCCTACGCACCGTCGGGCGACCTGGGTTTTAATGTGGTGGTGGGCGGCTTCTTCTCGGCGAAACGCTGTGAGGCTGCTATCCCGATGAATGTCTGGGTTTCTCCCGCTGAAGTCGTTTCGCTCTGCCGCGCCATCCTGGAAGTCTACCGGGATAACGGACTGCGGGCAAACCGTCAAAAGTCGCGCCTGATGTGGCTAATCGACGAATGGGGACTCGATCGCTTCCGGGCTGAAGTTGAACAGCAGTTGGGACGATCGCTTGCGCCTGCTGCCCCCAAAGACGAAATCGACTGGGAAAAGCGCGACCACATCGGCGTGTATCCGCAAAAGCAGCCCGGACTAAACTACGTGGGACTGCACGTTCCGGTTGGACGGCTCTTTGCTGCGGATATGTATGACCTAGCGCGATTGGCTGAAGTCTACGGCAATGGCGAAATCCGGCTCACAGTCGAGCAAAACCTGATCATTCCCCATGTGCCCGACTCTCGGCTTGATGCCCTGTTGCAAGAACCCCTGCTGCAAAAGTTTTCCATCCATCCCGCTCCGCTGAGCCGATCGCTTGTGTCTTGTACGGGCTCACAGTTCTGCAACTTTGCCCTGATCGAAACCAAAAATCGAGCCACGGCAATGATTCGCGAACTGGAATCTGAACTGGACCTTGCGCGATCGGTTCGCATTCACTGGACAGGCTGCCCCAACTCCTGTGGTCAGCCGCAGGTGGCGGAAATTGGATTGATGGGCACAAAGACTCGCAAGGACGGCAAAACCGTTGAAGGGGTCGATTTATACCTGGGCGGCAAGGTTGGCAAGGATGCTCATCTGGGCACTTGTGTTCGGAAAGGCATTCCCTGCGACGACCTTAAGCCTGTATTGCGCGAGTTGCTGATTCAGCAGTTTGGCGCAACGCCGAAAACGCTTTGATCATTGCTATGACGATCGCCGACAGCATCACAGATTAATTCACGGCTTAATTCGCGCTTAGTCATTGATTGCTGCTTCGATTCGGTTCACGGATTGTTCTAGGTCAAGGGTCATGATGCGATTGTCTGGTGTTGCAGGATAGTCTGCTCCTGCGATCGGATCAGTTCGCTTGCTTTAACTCCTTGAATTTCACTCAACTTTCATTCATAGGGTATTGAATCCATGTCCAAGATTTCGAGACGCAACTTCCTGGTAACAGCAGGTGCAACGACGGCAGCAACGCTACTAATGCACGGCTGTAGTTCCTCAGCGTCAAAGACGGATACTCAGGCGACCACCAGTGCGGCTGCTCCGATTTCGGCAGCGGATGCGCCAGAAGTAACCTCGGCTAAACTCGGCTTTATTGCCCTTACCGATGCGGCCCCCCTGATCATCGCGAAGGAAAAAGGCTTGTTTGCCAAGTACGGAATGCCCGATGTCGAAGTGACCAAGCAGGCATCCTGGGCTGTCACCCGCGACAACCTGGAACTGGGTTCTCAAGGGGGCGGAATTGACGGCGCACACATCCTCACGCCGATGCCCTACCTGATGACCACCGGCAGAATCACCAAAGGCAATAAGCCTGTGCCAATGTACATCCTGGCGCGGCTGAACGCCAACGGACAGGGCATCACGCTGGCAAATGACTACAAAGGGCTGAATGTCACTGCTGATAGCTCTCCCCTGAAGGATGCTTTTGCAAAAGCCAAGGCAGGCGGTAAGGAAATTAAGTGTGCAGTCACCTTCCCCGGCGGAACCCACGATCTTTGGATGCGTTACTGGCTGGCTGCAGGCGGCATTGACCCGACGAAGGATGTCTCGGTGATTGTGGTGCCGCCGCCTCAGATGGTTGCCAATCTTAAAGTCGGCAACATGGATGCCTTTTGTGTGGGCGAACCCTGGAACGCGCAGAGTGTGAACCAGAAAATCGGCGTGTCTGCTTTTACAACAGGCGAGATGTGGAAAGACCACCCCGAAAAAGCGCTGTCTCTGCGGGCTGACTGGGTGGATCAGAACCCGAAGGCGACCAAGGCTCTGCTGATGGCAGTTCAAGAGGCACAAATGTGGTGCGAGAAGGCTGAGAACAAAGCGGAAATGGTGGACATCGTTTCGGGTCGCCAATGGCTGAAAGTGCCCAAAGATGACATCCTCGGACGCCTCCAGGGCAACTTTGATTTCGGCGATGGTCGCAAGCTCGAGAACAGCGATCTGCTGATGAAATTCTGGGAGAATGGCGCGTCCTATCCCTACAAGAGCCACGACCTCTGGTTTGTCACTGAAGATATGCGCTGGGGCTACCTGCCGGGTGATACTGACGCGAAGAAGCTGGTGGATCAAGTAAACCGGGAAGATCTCTGGCGTGAAGCTGCTAAGGCGATCGGTCAAGATGCTGCCATTCCCAAGAGCCCCTCACGCGGCGTTGAAACCTTCTTCGATGGCGTCAAGTTCGACCCCGAAAATCCAGAGACCTACCTCAACGGCCTGGCAATCAAGAAAGCATAGTTTCAGATGTCTGACGCGGGAACGGTTCAGTTTTGAATCGCTGCGATCGTTCCCTTTCCCATTCTTTTTCCATGATCTCCTGAAACCTAGACCTGTCTTTCACGATTCTGTAAGGGCGTTTTGCAAAATGCTCCTACACGATCTGCGGTTCCTCTTCAGGAAATCTAAAACAGGAAATCTAGAATTACTTTTCCCGATCGTTCACGACCCTATCCCCCTTATCGTTTCTTTTTCTACCACTCCTCATGGCAGTTATTACCAATCGCTCCCGAAATTCGCTTGCAGCCCAGCTTCCCTCGCGAATCGCTCAATTTTTCAAGCGGGCAATTCCGACCGTGATTGCGATCGCTGTATTTCTAACCGTCTGGCAAGTTCTTTGTTCTGGAGCGGATGCAACGCTGCCTAGCCCGACCAAAGTGCTGCAAGAAACCTGGGACCCGCTGATTATCGATCCGTTCTTTCAGGGCGACGGCACAGACCAGGGCTTGTTCTGGCAGCTTGCGGCAAGTTTAAAGCGGGTGGCGGTAGGCTATACCCTGGCAGCAGCAGCGGGAATTGGTTTAGGAATTGTGATCGGCGTTAGCCTGTTCATGTTTCGCGCCCTTGACCCCATCTTTCAGGTGTTGCGAACGATTCCCCCCCTGGCATGGCTGCCGATTTCTCTGGCGGCGTTCCGCGATTCCCAACCTGCTGCCATTTTCGTGATTTTTATTACTGCGATCTGGCCCATCATCATCAATACGGCAGTGGGGGTTCGCAATATTCCCCAGGACTATAACAACGTGGCAAAGGTGCTTCAGTTATCGCGCATCGAGTATTTCTTTAACGTCCTGCTGCCTGCGGCTCTCCCCTACATCTTTACTGGACTACGGATTGCGGTCGGTCTATCGTGGCTGGCGATTATTGCAGCAGAAATGCTCACAGGCGGCGTCGGCATCGGCTTCTTTATCTGGGATGCGTACAACAGCGGCAGCTTGAGCGAAGTAATCTTGGCAGTCTTTTACGTGGGTCTGGTGGGTCTATTACTCGATCGCCTGATTAGCTTTATCGGTCATCGCATCGTCCCCGACGAACAAAACTAACCCCTTATTTCTCGCTCCCCGTATCTCCCCACCCATCCACTCCTTCACTCCTCAACCTGCCATGTCTTCTTTTGTTCACATCGACCATATCGATCAAGTCTTTCCGCTTCCCGGCGGCGGTGAATATATCGCCCTCAAAAACATCAACCTGCAAATCAAAAAAGGTGAATTTGTGACGCTGCTCGGGCATTCCGGCTGCGGTAAATCGACCCTGCTTAACATTGTTGCCGGGCTCGCAAAACCTGCGGCAGGTGGCGTGGTTCTGGAAGGGCGACAAGTGACAAAACCCGGACCCGATCGCATGGTGGTGTTTCAAAACTATTCGCTGCTGCCCTGGCTCACGGTGCGTCAAAACATTGCCCTGGCAGTGAATCGAGTGCTGCGCGACAAACCGGAATCAGAGCGACAGGCGATCGTTGAAGAACACATTGACCTAGTGCATTTGCGTCATGCGGCAGACAAGCGACCCGGACAGCTTTCCGGTGGCATGAAACAGCGCGTGGCAATTGCTCGTGCTTTGGCGCTGCGCCCGAAGGTGCTGCTGCTGGATGAGCCGTTTGGTGCGCTCGATGCCCTCACCCGAAGCGGATTGCAAGATCAGCTCATGCAAATTGCTCAGCAAAACGAGTTGACCTGCATTATGGTGACCCACGATGTCGAAGAAGCCCTGCTGCTGTCCGATCGCATTGTGATGCTCACTAACGGCCCCGAATCCCATATCGGACAAATTCTAGAAGTGCCGTTTGAGCGTCCGCGTGAACGATTGGCAGTCCTGGGGCATCCCAGCTTTTATGGTCTGCGAAACGAAGTCAATTATTTCCTGAACCAGCAGAAGCGAGCAAAGCAGCGTCAGGTGATTCCGGTGATTGCAGGCAACGGGCTGGAAAAAATCAACCTGGAAATTGGCTTTATTCCCCTGACAGACTGTGCGCCGCTGGCAGTGGCAAAAGAAAAGGGCTTCTTCCAAATGCACGGACTGGAGCAAGTCACTCTGTCGCGTGAACCGGGCTGGAAAGCGATCGCCGATGGCATCATGAGCGGTCGTCTGGATGCGGCGCAAATGGTCGCGGGTATGCCGCTCGCCCTTAGTTTGGGGATGAAAGGAATGCAGCCCACGCCCATCGTCACGGGAATGGTGCTGAGCCGCAACGGAAACGCGATTACCCTCAGCAAGCGGTTTTACAACGAAGGTGTGCGATCGCTAGCAGATCTGAAAGCGGCAATCGATCGCAACCGGGACAAAGTGCTGACGCTGGCAGTGGTTCACCCGGCATCAATGCACAACCTGATGCTGCGACACTGGCTGGCTTCGGGCGGCATTGATCCCAACCAGGACGTGAATATTGTGATGATTCCGCCGGCTCAGATGGTGAGCGCGCTAAAGACCGGGGCGATCGACGGCTATTGTGCAGGCGAACCCTGGAACTCGCGAGCGGTGCAGGAAGGCTTGGGCTTTGTAATTGCCACTGACCTTGATATCTGGTCGGGACACCTGGAAAAGGTGCTGGGTGTGCGCGAAGACTGGGCAAATCGCTATCCGCAAACCCATATTGCGCTGGTCAAGGCACTGCTCGAAGCCTGCGAATACTGCGACGATCGCCGCAACCGCGAAGAAATTGCCGAAATCCTTGCCCGTCCTGAATACATTGGCGTATCGGTCGATTACATTCGTCCGGGTCTGGTGACGCCCTACGATCGCGGCATGGGCGAAGCTCCCAGCTCTTTGCTGCGCTACAACCAGTTTTACGTTGATCGGACAAATTGTCCCTACCGGGTCGAAGGACTGTGGGTCATGACGCAGTTGGCACGCTGGGGAATTACTCCTTTCCCGCGCAACTGGGTAGACGTGCTAGAGCGGACGCGTCGCGTAGATGTATTCGGCGCAGCAGCACGGGATCTCGGAATGCTTGATATTGAACCTAATCGCCGTCCGGTCACGCTTTCTGATGGCACAGTGTTTAATCCCGATGACCCGATCGGCTATCTCAATAGTCTGACGATCAAGCAGAACATTCGGATCGAAGAAGTCAACCTGGATCAAGTCCCTGTTACTCCGTAACTTCTTTCATCTTGCTTGCGGGCTAGCTTCCTGCTTCCCCAGTTCAAACAGTAATTCGACGCTCCGCCCAGCTAATTAAGCTGCACAGCGCATTATTTGCTCTTTCCTGACACCCCCCTATGCAAACTCTCAACTCCAAGAATCTCGAAATCACACCGCCCTCGGTTCAAGAACCGTTTCTGACAATTGAAAACGTCTCGAAGTCCTATCCTACCCAGGACGGTGAACCTTATCTGGTGCTGAAAGATGTGAATCTGACGGTGCGGGAAGGCGAGTTTATCTGCGTCATCGGTCACTCTGGCTGCGGTAAATCGACGCTGCTCAATATGTTGGCAGGCTTTAATCAGCCCACCGAAGGCGAAATCCGGCTGCAACAAAATCGCATCACCAAGCCTGGACCCGATCGGATGGTGGTGTTTCAAAACTATTCGCTGCTGCCCTGGAAGACCGCATTCGAGAATATCTATCTGGGCATTAACTCGGTGTGGCGCAAAAAGCCCAAAGCCGAGAAAGAAGCGATCGCCCGCGATCACCTGAATATGGTGGGCTTGGGCGAAGCCGCAGACAAAAAGCCAAAAGCCTTGTCCGGCGGCATGAAGCAGCGCGTCAGTATTGCCCGTGCTCTGGCACTGCGTCCCCAAGTGTTGATTCTGGATGAGCCGTTTGGCGCACTCGACCCGATTACCCGCGAAGAACTCCAGGACGAACTGCTGAAGATCTGGACGGAACACCGCACCACGGTTCTCATGATTACCCACGATATTGACGAAGCTCTGCTGCTTGCCGATCGCGTCGTGATGATGACCAACGGACCCGCTGCGACGATCGGCGAAATTCTGGAAGTGCCTTTTGCCCGTCCGCGCAACCGAGTCCAGGTGATCGAAGACCCGCGCTACTACGATCTGCGGGCTCAGGCGATGGAATTTCTCTACCGCCGCTATGCTCACCTCGACTAGCTGTAGGGTGGGCACTGCCCACCAATTTCTGTCCTTGCTTGCTACCAATCCTGATGTAAGGACGGTTCGCGAACTGCCCTTATGAAATCTGCGGTTCTTCCTCCGCGAACTGAGATTATTCGTCCAGAACTCCCTGCCGCCTTCCCCATGTCTACCCCGATCAAAACCCTCTGCCCCTACTGCGGCGTAGGCTGCGGTCTCGAGGTTGTCTCTAGCGAAGCCTCCCAGCCGTCTGCCCCTGCTTCTACCTACAAAGTCCGGGGCGATCGATCCCATCCTTCAAGTCAGGGCATGGTGTGTGTCAAAGGCGCGACCGTTATGGAGGCGATCGACCGCGATCGGTTGCTGTATCCTCTGTGGCGCGAATCGCTGGATCAGGAATTTCGGCGGATTAGCTGGGAAGAGGCATTTCAAAAGATTGTCGATCGGATTCAGACCATCCAGCAAACCCAGGGCAAGGATGCGATCTGTGTGTATGGCTCCGGGCAGTTTCTCACGGAGGACTACTACACGGCGCAAAAGCTGGTGAAAGGCTGTCTTGGCACGAATAACTTTGATGCCAATTCGCGGCTTTGTATGTCGTCAGCGGTGGCGGGTTATCTACAAAGTCTGGGTTCCGATGGTCCGCCCTGCTGCTACGACGATCTAGAGCTGACGGACTGCGCTTTTATCGTGGGCAGCAATGCCGCCGAGTGTCACCCAATCGCCTTTAATCGGTTCCGCAAACACCACAAACGCAATCCAAACGTTAAACTCATTGTCGTTGATCCCCGCTGCACAGAAACTGCCGAAGCTGCCGATCTGCACCTGCCCATTCGACCGGGAACAGATATCGATTTGTTTAACGGCATGGCGCATTTGCTGAAGCAGTGGGGCTATGATCAGCCGGAATTCATCGCTCAGCATACGGCTGGTTTTGCGGCATTCGAGGAAGTGATGCAGCACTATTCGCCGCAGGTCACTGCCGAGCGCTGTGGCATCTCGGTCGAGCAACTAGAGCAGGCGGCTCGGATGTGGGGCGAGTCCAATCGCGTCCTGTCGCTCTGGTCGATGGGCATGAACCAGTCTAGCGAAGGCACGGCGAAAGTTCGCAGCCTGATTAATCTGCATTTGCTCACCGGACAAATTGGCAAACCTGGAGCCGGACCCTTTTCGCTCACTGGGCAGCCCAACGCAATGGGCGGACGCGAAGCAGGCGGACTGTCTCATTTGTTGCCGGGCTATCGCTTTGTGATGAGCGATCGACATCGGGCGGAAGTCGAGCAGGTCTGGAAATTGCCTGCCGGGAGCATTTCACCTCACCCCGGACGCACGGTTTGGGACATGATCACCGGGCTGGAAACCGGCGAGGTGGGTTTAGTCTGGATTGCTGCGACCAATCCGGTCGTCAGTCTACCCGATTTGGAACGGGCTAAGTTTGCCTTGCGTCGATCGCCCTTCACGATTTATCAAGAGGCATATTACCCCACTGAAACCGCCGCCTATGCTCACCTGCTGCTGCCTGCCTGCCAATGGAGCGAAAAAACAGGCACCATGACCAACTCCGAGCGGCGGGTTACTCTATGTTCAGCCTTTCGTTCTGCTCCCGGTGAGGCAAAGCCCGACTGGGAAATTTTTACAGAAGTGGGGCGGCGGCTCGGCTTTAAGGAGCAGTTTGCGTTTGAATCGGCGGCTGACGTTCACGCAGAATTTGTACGGCTTACCCGAAATCGCGTGTGTGACATGACGGGCATTAGCCACGATCGCCTGCAAACTGAAGGACCGCTTCAGTGGCCCTTGGCTGAGGGACAGTTGGTTTCAACGCCGCGACTCTATCACGATTTACGCTTCCCCACCCCCGACGGACGCGCCCGCTTCGGAGCATCCTATTCGCGAGGTTTAGCAGAACCACCCGACGAAAATTTTCCTTACGTGCTGACCACCGGCAGGCTCTACGGTCACTGGCATACCCAGACCCGCACCGGACGCATCGAAAAAATCCGTCAGATGCACCCTGCGCCGTTTATTGAAATCCACCCCCGCGACGCGGCTCAACTCGAAGTGAATGACGGTGAATGGGTCGAAGTTCGATCGCGCCGAGGCATGGCTCGTTTTCCCGCTAAAGTGACCAAGGCGATCGCCCCAAGAACGCTGTTTGTGCCAATGCACTGGGGCGAACTCTGGGCAGACCAAGCCGAAGCAAATGCCCTTACTCACCCAACTGCCTGCCCCGACTCAAAACAGCCGGAGCTAAAAGCCTGCGCCGTGCAGCTTATTCCCATTCGCCAAGCCGAATCTTTGCATCCATTAGAAGCAGCTACAGATCTTCTTTCCGCAACATCACCTCTGACTCCTTCCCCATTGCCCAGTGTTCACTAATCACTAATATTGATTGTCATTTGCGGCATACCGGGGAAGGAGGTTCAGGGAAATTACAGTTCCCTTAACTTCGCGTCAGATACAAATCGGTTTTGCCCTAATAGGATGAGCTATTAGAGGTTCTGTAATTTCAACTAATTTTAAGTATCAATTACACAAGAAAGTTCTGTTTTTTTCATCGAATTTTTGTTGACTCTAGGCTTAGGTTTATTCTTTCTAGCTATTAATGTCCCTAAACTAAACGGTAGGCAGAATAACAAGTTGCCTAGCCGAATGGATTAAAACATCTGTTTTTACAGATCTGCTTGAGTGCCCTCATTCCTTTGCCTTTATTCCTCTGATTGTTGAAGTCGTAAGTCAGGTGTTTACCCGCCCCAGAACCCTGAACTTTGGCTCAAATCTACGCATACAACTTGTAAAATTTGGAGATATTCGGTATGGCAATTGCTATCAAACAAATTTTGTTAGGGGCGGCTGTATGCCTAAGTGCAGGGGCAATTGTTAGCCCCTCTAACGCTGCAACGTTGACTCCGAGAAATATCATTTTCGACACATCTAACTACAGGACTTATACAGGTGGCTCTAACGGGATTTTTTCTAGCAATCATGCTGGTGCTGCCATCGCAGCCCTACAGGACAGCAACCCCACTTCTAACGTAGAGCTATGGGCTTCCACTGAAAATCCCACTGCTAATGTTGGTTTCAGCAGCACACTGGGCAAATACAATGTCACCGTTCAAAGCGTTACAGCAGCCGACTGGGCAGTATTTGGGAATCAGTGGCTCACTGATTTTCTTGCATCGAGTGCTCAAATCACCCAGATGTGGTCAATGCTAACCTTGTCTCAACAACGAGATGCCCGGTCTTCTCTGCTCTCATTGGGTTTGCCTAGTTCTGGCGATCCAAATGTAGGATCGCTCACCCTGGATAGTCTGACAGGGCAGTTGAAGCTAGACCTGATTGGGCATCTAGACCTGAGACCACGAATTTTGGCAAGGCAATACAGCACGGGGAACACTACCTGGGACAATATTTTGCTTAGGTTTGCCGGCAGAACCCAAAGTGCTATCCAGGCTAGTGAAATTGCGAAGGTGACGATCGGTAAGGATACGTACTACGCCTACAGCTTCAATGCAACTTCAACCGGAGTCTCTACCAATGACGGCAGCGAGTCCTACACAGGTCGCTACACCTGGACAAAGACCTTAGCTCCTTCCCCCAAATCGACCCCAGAACCTTCTGTAATTGGATCGCTGATCGTTGCGGGTGGTCTTGTTGCCTCACGTAAGCTGAAGACTGCCGCATAGGTAAACGGCAATAGCCTACATCTCGCTCAAAACAGGTTGAAACATGGGTTGTGAGAAATGCACCATCGAGGTACGTTTTTCGCAACCCATTCGTTTTTGATTCCTACTCTACGCAGTCACCTCAGACGGGGAACTGTTTCGCACGGTTGTATCTGGCAGTCCACCCTGCATTCGGCTGAAATAGCCTAGCAAGTTTTCAAGCTGCTGATCGGGTTTGAGAATACCCAACCCGCGCACCGTCACTTTGCCGGGAGTGTAGACAAAGCGGGTTTGCAGGTGGGCAGGCAGATTTTCGCGCAGCAGATTCCAGGCGGGTTCCTCCATTGGGGTTTCCAGGACGACGTGCTGTTTGCCTTCGGGTTTGATGCGGCTAAAGCCGAGCGATTTTGCTACCTGTTTCAGTTCCATTACTTTGAGGAGCTGCTGGGCGGCGGAGGGAATGGCTCCGTAGCGATCGACCCAATCCGCTCCGATTCTTTGCAGTTCCAGCGGAGACTGGGCGGCTGCCACCATGCGGTAGGCACTCATTTTTTGATCGAGATCGGCGATGTAGTCAGCGGGAATGAATGCCGTGATGTTGAGATCAATTTGGGTATCGTCGACCTGCGGGATTTCCTGACCGCGAATTTCTTTGATTGCTTCTTCCAGCATTTCCATATAAAGGTCAAAGCCGATCGCATCCATTTGTCCCGACTGCTCTGCGCCGAGCAGATTACCCACTCCCCGGATTTCCATATCGCGGACGGCAAGCTGATAGCCCGATCCGAGCTGGGTGAATTCCTGAATGGCGCGGAGTCGCTGTCTTGCGGTATCAGTGAGGGCAGACTGACGCGGATACAGCAGCCAAGCGTGTGCTTGAATTCCGGCGCGTCCCACCCGTCCCCGAAGCTGATAAAGCTGGGACAAACCGAACTTTTGCGCGTCTTCGATCACGATCGTATTCACACGCGGAATATCCAGTCCAGACTCGATGATTGTGGTACAGACCAGAATGTCGGCTTCGGCGTTGTTGAACGTCACCATCATCGCTTCCAGTTCGCCTTCCTGCATTTGACCGTGGGCGATCGCAATTCGCACCGAGGGAATCATTTCCCGCAGTTTGCCTGCCACTTCTTCGATGCCTTCTACCCGCGGAACGACATAGAAAACCTGACCCCCACGATCGAGTTCCTGCCGAATGGCAGTTCGTACGACTTCAGGATCGTATGCCGCAAGGTGAGTTTTGATCGGGCGACGAGAAGGGGGCGGCGTGGTAATCAAGCTCATTTCGCGCACGCCAGAAAGAGCCATGTACAGAGTACGCGGAATCGGAGTCGCGCTCAGCGTCAGCACATCGACCTGAGTTTTGAGGGATTTGATTTTCTCTTTCTGGTTGACGCCAAATCGCTGTTCTTCATCCACCACGAGCAAGCCCAGCTCCTTGAACTGAATGCCTTTGCCCAAAAGCTGATGCGTTCCTACCACAACATCAATTTCCCCAGTCGTGAGCCGCTGCTGAATCCCCTTGCGTTCTTCGGGACTACGGAAGCGGTTGAGCAAGCCCACCTGGATTGGGTAGGGAGCGAAGCGTTCCTTGAGCGTGTGGTAATGCTGCTGCGTCAGGATGGTGGTGGGGGCGAGAAGGGCGACCTGCTTTCCGGCAGTGACCGCCTTGAAGATGGCGCGGATTGCCACTTCAGTTTTGCCAAAGCCGACATCGCCGCAGACCAATCGATCCATCGGGCGATCGCTTTCCATATCGCGCTTGACATCCTGGGTTGCCTTAAGCTGATCGGGCGTGGGCTGATAAGGAAACGACTCTTCCAGTTCTTCCTGCCAGGGCGTGTCGATCGGATAAGTGAATCCCTGCTGCTGGGCGCGCTGGGCATAAAGCTGGAGCAGATCGACAGCCACTTTTCTGACGGCTTTTCTGACCTTGCTCTTGGTCTTTTCCCAGGCTTTGCCCGACATTTTATTCAGTTCAGGAGCCTGATCTCCCGCTGTCCGATAGCGTGACAGAGCGCTGAGCTGGTCGGCAGCGATTCTTAGCAAGCCGTCTGCATATTGCAGCACCAAATACTCGCGGGTTTCACTATTGATCGTCAGGCTTTCCAGCTTTAAAAAGCGACCGACCCCATGATTGCGGTGAACGACATAATCGCCCAGCTGAAGCTTATTCGGGTCTACCTGCTTGGAAGCTGCCTGTCTGCGCTTGCGGATGTAGGTCGGCGTGGTAAGGCTCTGCTGTCCAAAAAACTCGCGATCGGTGATAACTACAAGGCGAAATGTCGGCAGAATAAAGCCTTCCAGCTCCGCCAGACCGGAATACTTGACGGCAACCGGAGTGCGCTGCGTTTGAAGCTTGTCGATCGCCAGAAAATCCCTTGGATTCGGAACAAACTGCGCCGGACAGTCGTGCTCCTGCAACAACGCCACCGATCGCGACGGCTGCGCCGACACCAGCCACACGGCAAACCCCCGATCGCGTTCTTGCCGAATCGTTTCTGCTAGCCTGCCAAACTGATGCGGAATTGCCGGAACCGGCCGACTCGCCAGATTCAGCGTTGAGGATGCCCCGTCTTCTGCCAGTTCGGTCAGGTGCAGGCGATCGAAGGATTCCAGTAACACCAGTGAATCTTCAAACGATCGGTGGATTTTGGGCAGTTCATATTCTGCCTCTTCCTTAGAATTGACTTCGCGCCACAGTTCCTCGGCGTGTTCGTACCAGCGATCGCTGTGTGCCCGACACAAATCCGGCTCATCGATGCCAATCAGCGTATCGGGCGGCAGATAATCAATCAGCGAAGCAGGCTGATCGAATGCGACTCCCAGAAAGCGACGAATTCCTTCGGGAGCCTGTCCCTGCTCTAGCCGCTCCAGTTCTTCTACCGATAGAAAGGGCGCGATGTGGGTCAGTTTGTTCGAGGTGGAGTTGCCAATCTCCAGTGCGCCCAGAATTATCGGTGTGAAATTGGTTGCGGTGAGCAAGAGGCGATCGGTGCCCTCAAGGGATCGCTGTGTGGCGGGGTCAAATTCGCGGATTTGATCGAGTTCGTCGCCGAATAGTTCCAGGCGCACGGGCAACTCTGCCGCCACCGGAAAGATATCAATAATGTCTCCGCGACGGCTCCACTGTCCCTCAGTTTCTACCAGCGAAACTCGCTCATAGCCCAGTTCTGCGACCTGTTGGCTGAAATCTTCCAGGCTCAGATCCATGCCCTTCATCAGCGTCAGGCAATAGGGACGGAAAGCTTCTACAGGGGGAAGATGGGGTTGTAAAGCACGTTCAGTAGTGACGATCGCTACCGGGGGATGCTGTTTCCCAGACTGCATCTGCTCCTGCAAATCGGCAAGCACCTGGAGCTGACCCCAGAGCATTTCGGCTTCCGGGTCAAATGGGTCATAGGGAGCCGCCTCCGAGGTGGGATAAAAATAAACCGACTTCCAGCCCATCGCCTCAAGCTGCGCCGCCCAGCGTCCTGCCTCTTCCAATGTTCCGGCAATCATAACAAGACTGCGATTCTGCGCTTGTGCCAGAGCCGAGGACACCAAGCCTTTCGGCAGGCGTGAAATCCCACTGAGGCGAACGAGGTGCTGCTGGTCGAGCTTGGTCAACAGGTCAGCGGTGAGGGGCGATCGTCCGAGGGCGCGGGTAATAGAAGAGAATGCCATAGCAGGTCGGTGAAAGCGGATGGGTGCAAGAAGAGCGGAGCAGAAAATCGAATCGACAGGTGCAGTTTCGATCTCTACTATTGTAGAAGTCTGTAGAAGTCTGGATAGGCGAAGGCTGAGAGATTCTCCTAGCTTCTCTCCGACGGTACAAATTCTGTCCTCGATTTATGCCTTCGATTCATGCCCTCGATCTGAGAATGGTAAGTTTTATCTATTACAGTACGCTTTGCGATCGGAAAATTTGCTTCTAAGAAAATTTTTGATGAGTTGGAAATCTCTTGCGTTGTCCCCTAAATCCGCTAATTTTGGAAGACTTGGAGACC
>NZ_JACJOR010000378.1:0-11185 GCF_014695615.1 Leptolyngbya sp. FACHB-711 | reverse complement strand
CCAGGCGAAATCCTATGGCGCACTTTCCTGCATTGCTTCGTCCGTCTCGCTGGCTGCAAGCGGTTGCTTCACGGTTCTCTGGAGGGCTAATCGTCGGTCTTGCCCTGTTTCCGTTCACGCTGTCGGCAGGGGCCGCCTGGAGTGCCGATCGCCTGATATTGTCCTACGGATTGCTGGCGCGATCGCTTCCAGTGGATTCGCTGCGCGTTTATGCCGAGGAAGGAACGATCGATGCTGACCTGCGAAGCTACGGACCCTTCATCAACAACGAACAGCTTGCCCAGTTGCGGCAAGTTCTTAATGCCAGAGCCGAGCTATCTCCGGTTGCAGTGGCGCAGTTTCTTTACACCAAGCAGGGTGAAATTCTGCTCAATCGCCTCGGCAATGTGATTCGGACGGAATCCAACCTGTCCGGGTTTTATGCGATTCGATCGGCACTAATTCTTGCTGCCTCTGAGCCAGAAGGTTTATCGCTGCTCAATGTCCTTGACAGTTTTCCTCATGAGGAAATTCGCATTGATTTAACCGAGACGCTGCGAATCGCCGGAGACCTGTCAGCCCTAATTCGCCAAACGCAAGCCGCGATTGCCCTGGTCGAGCAGCAGGCAGATCAGGAAGCCAGTACCCAATCGACGGTAGAGTTTGCGGTTTTGCCCGATCTGCGCCGTCCTGGAGAATATACCTGGCAGAAAAACACGTTGGAGCTAAACGATCGCCGCCGAAATCGCAGCTTTCCGGTAGACCTTTACCTGCCCCAGACCCAGGCTCAGGCTCAGGTGACAGCAGCTCCGCTCATCGTGATTTCCCACGGCTTAGGCTCCGATCGCACGAGCTATGGCTATCTTGCCCGCCAGCTTGCCTCGCACGGTTTTGTGGTTGCCGTACCCGAACATCCGGGCAGCAACGCTCAACAGCTTCAGGCTTTGATTTCCGGGAGTGCCAGCCAGGTTACTTCCCCCAACGAGTTTATCGATCGCCCGCTCGATATTAAATATCTGCTTAATCGATTGGATGCCCTGAATCGAAACAATCCCCGATTTCGCGGACGCTTTAACGTGCAGCAGGTGGGCGTGATCGGTCAATCGCTGGGTGGCTACACGGCTCTGGCTCTGGCAGGCGGCAGGATTAATTCGGCTCAACTCACGGAGGAATGCGCTCGATCGGAGTCGGAAACCCTGAACTTATCCCTGCTGCTGCAATGTCGCGCCGCTGAGCTGTCCTTACCGATTCCTAACTTAAAGGACGATCGCGTCAAAGCCATTATTGCGATTAATCCAATCGGCAGCAGTTTGATCGGTGCAGCGGATTTCGCCGCGATTCAAATTCCCGTCATGCTGGTGAGCAGCAGTGCGGATACGGTCAGTCCGGCATTGCTGGAGCAAATTGTGCCCTATAGCTGGCTCACCACGCCCAACAAATATCTGGTCATGCTGCAAGGTGGCACGCACTTCTCAACGATCAGCAAAGACGAAACCCGATCAGAAGATCTGGTTGAACTGCCGCCCCAGATCGTCGGACCCAATCCACTGCTGGCACAAACCTATCTGCGAAGCCTCAGCGTTGCCTTTTTGCAAACCTACGTTGCCGATCGCCCCGGCTACACCCCCTATCTGGAATCTGCCTACGCGCAGTTAATCAGCCGTCCTGATTTGCCCGTGCGCTTGGTGCGATCGATCACAGCGGAGCAAATTGCTCAGATTACCGGAACGCCTGTGCCTGATCCAAATGGCACTGAAACCCGCACCTCACGCCGATAAAGATTCTCCCCAATTCAGGGGCTGTCGGTTGTTTTTTGAGCAGGCTCCGATTGCAGAATGCTGCTCAGGATTGATGACGTTTTGAATCGAGATGATCTAGAAGGAATGGGTACAAGCATGATGGAGCGTCAGCCATGTTTGAGAACGAGCTACGAGCCACAGCACAGGCAATGGTGGTAACGGGCAAAGGCATTTTGGCAGCCGATGAAAGCTTTGGCACTGCAAACAAGCGATTTCAAAAACTCGGCATTCCCACGACCGAAGAAATGCGTCGCGCCTATCGAGAAATGCTGTTTACCACGCCCGGAATTGGCGATTTCTTTAGCGGCGTTATTCTGTTTGACGAAACAATCCGACAATCGACCGCCGACGGAACTCCCTTTGTGCAGTTGCTCAGCAATCAAGGCATTATCCCCGGTATTAAACTCGACGCGGGGGCAAAACCTCTGGCAAAGTCTCCCAACGAGCTTGTTACTGAAGGACTGGACGGACTGCGCGATCGCGTCAGAGAATACTACGAACTAGGCGCACGGTTTGCCAAATGGCGGGCAGTGATCACGATTGGGGAGGGCATTCCCACTCGTCGCTGCATCGAAGCAAATGCTCACGCACTGGCCCGCTATGCCGGAATTTGTCAGGAAGGGGGACTAGTGCCGATCGTCGAACCTGAAGTTTTAATGGACGGTGATCATACGTTGGAACGCAGCTACGCTGTGCATGAGGAAGTTCTGAAAACCGTGTTTTATGAGCTGCACCGCTACGGGATTGCGCTCGATCAAATGGTGCTAAAGCCCAGCATGGTGATTTCTGGTCAAACCAGTTCGCAGCCAGCTAGCGTTGAAGCAGTGGCTCAGGCGACGGTGAAGTGTTTGCTCGACTGTGTGCCCGCCTCGGTTCCGGGTTGCGCCTTCCTTTCGGGTGGACAAACCGATCAGCAAGCCACTGAACACCTGAATAGGATGAACGTCCTTTATGGCGGCAAACTTCCCTGGAAGCTGACTTTTTCCTATGGACGTGCCCTTCAGCAAGCGGCAATGCAAGCCTGGATGGGCAAACCTGAAAACGTTCCGACGGCTCAAAAGGCACTTGCGCTGCGGGCGAGATGCAATAGTGCTGCCAGTGTAGGCAAATACAGCCCCGAACTAGAAAAAGTCGCGGTGAGTGTGTAGACGGAAATAGCAAAACTGCATCAATAAAAAAACAAAAAAAGGGGGCAAAAGCCCCTTATTTCATAACATCAATTCTCCAGCCTAAGGGAACATTAATTAACGACTTGCCATGACTTCGCGCTCAACCCCGATCGGATTCCGAATTTCAATCCGTCCGGCATAGGCTGCTTCCAGATAAGTCCCGCGACCGCTTGGGAAAGTTGCCGGATTGCGATCGATTTCGATGTACAGTTCCTTTGCCGGAAGTCCGATTCCACCGAAACCCGCCAGGGTTGCCAGCGCAGCCCCAATGCCAGCCGGCAGGTCAGTGATTAACAGCGTATTGCCATTCCAGCCAACTGCAAGATTGCTGCGATCGGGATTGCTTTTGAACTCAACTTTAGCAATGTTTTCGGTATCAGTTGTAATATAAAAAGCCATGATCTTCTCCTGGTAACGATTGTGTGATGACGCTTGTGGATGAACGAGATAGCGAATGACTGAAAAAGAGATTCAATTCATCGCCGAACTATTTCAGAAAATTTAGAGTGAAATTATTTTTTCTTTATCTAGCTTTTCTGATTTGCGGTTGAATTGCACTCGTGTTTCTCCTCTTCAGAGTCACTGTTTGATTCAGTAAACTTATCTTCTATTTTCAAATTTCAAATGAATCACCGCAGTACCCCAGTGGGTACTTTTCCTTTTGCAAAAACTATCAAATTTATAAATTTAATGAAGCGTTTCTGGAATAATTAAAGGAGTTGGGTAATCGTTCCCGCATTTATTTTCTAAGAAAAATCAAGACTTCGAGCTGTATTCCTCACCCCATTTCCATGAGCTACTACCTTTCTCCGCGCTTTCTCGACAAGCTGGCGATCCACATCACAAAAAACTTTCTTGACCTGCCCAGGGTCAAAGTACCGCTAATTCTAGGAGTCCATGGGCGCAAGGGCGAAGGCAAATCGTTTCAGTGCGATCTGGCGTTTGAGCGGATGGGTGCTGAAGCCGTTTATATGTCGGCAGGAGAGCTAGAAAGCCCCGATGCAGGTGATCCGGCGCGGCTGATTCGCTTACGCTACCGGGAGGCAGCAGATCTAAGCAAAGTGCGAGGACGAATGGCAGTCTTGATCATCAACGACATTGATGCTGGAATGGGGCGGGTTGATCAAGCGACGCAATACACGGTCAACACTCAGCTTGTGGCAGGCACGCTGATGAATATTGCCGATAATCCCACTAATGTGCAGCTTCCCGGCAGCTATGACTCCCAGCCAATCCAGCGCATTCCAATCATCGTCACGGGCAACGACCTCTCGACGCTTTATGCCCCGCTGATTCGGGATGGACGAATGGAGAAATTCTACTGGGAACCTGATCGTGACGATCGCATTGGCATTGTGAGCGGCATTTTTTCCGAGGATCAAGTGTCGCGCAGCACGATTGAACAGTTAGTGGATACCTTTCCCACTCAGTCGATCGACTTTTATAGCGCGCTGCATTCGCGGCTGTACGATGAGCAGGTGCGACAGTTTATCGAATCCGTGGGTATCGAGCGGATTTCGCTGCGCGTGGTCAATAGCACTGAAGCCTTGCCCGAATTTCGTCCGCCCGATTTCAGCCTGCCACACCTAATTGAACTGGGAACGCAGCTCGTTCGCGAACAGCAGCGCATTCAGGAACTCCGGCTGGTGCAGCAATACCACGCTTCGCTGCATCAGGAACCAGCAGAAACGTCAACCTACACCGCTCCCACTGCTCCGACGAGTCGATCGCCGGTTAGGGGAATTGCAGATCGATCGTCTTCTGGAAATGGCGGGTCTGCTCCGGCAGCTTATGCGGGCAATGCTTCCAGTCCTCCTTCTGGGAATGGCTATTCTGGGCGATCGCAAGGCAGCCCCAGCAATTTGACGGCAGAAGCAGGGCAGCAGATTCAAGAACTGGCGGACAATGGCTATCGCATCGCCATCGAGTATGTGGACGAACGGCGATTCCGCACCAATTCCTGGCAGTGCTACAGCAGTGTCGACGGCAGTGCTTCAGCCGCGATGAATGACTTAGAAACCTGTCTGCGAGAACATCAAAACGACTATGTGCGATTGGTGGGCATTGACCCGCGCGATCGACGGCGCGTGATGGAGCGAGTGATTCAGCGTCCTGGAAGCAAAGTGTAAGGCTAGCCCTGTTCCTGCTTCAGGTTTGCCTTTGCCTGCTGCCAAAGCTGCTCTAATTCGTCCAGGGTGTAGTCTGCCAGCGATCGTCCGCCGCCCAATGCCTGCTCAACCTGGGAAAACCGCCGAATAAATCGATCGTTTGTACCGCGCATAGCCTCTTCCGGGTCGAGATCATACCAGCGTGCCAGGTTGACGATCGTAAATAGCAAATCGCCCAGTTCTGCCTGCTGATTTTCCTTCGGCTCCGACTGCAACGCCTGCTCGAATTCTCCCAGCTCCTCGTGAAACTTTGCCCAAACTCCTTCCACGTTCTCCCACTCAAAGCCAACCCCCGCTGCCTTGAGAGAAATTTTCATTGCAGCGGTTAAGGGCGGAAGTGAGCGAGCATAGCGGCTTAGCTTGGGGCTGAGCATCACGGGTTCCTGCGGATGGGCTTGCTCCTCGGCTGCCTTGATTTGCTCCCAATTTTGCTTTACTTGATCAACGCTCTCGACTTCGACTTCTCCAAACACATGGGGATGCCGCCGAATCAGCTTTTCTGTAATCAACTCTGCCACCCTTGCCAAATCAAACTGTCCCGCCTCGCTAAAAATTTGTGCCTGAAGCACGACTTGCAGCAGCAAATCTCCCAACTCATCCGCAATCGACTCCGGCTGACCCTGCCGAATGGCGTCTACAACTTCGTATGCCTCCTCCAGCACGTAAGGCGTGAGCGACTCCGGCGTTTGTGCCAGATCCCACGGACACCCTCCTTCCGGCGATCGAAGCTGCGCTACCACCTCTATCAGCCGCTGCAAATTGGTAAGCATTCTCGATCGATCAACAAAATCAGTCATACTCACACTCGCAAAATTCCAAACTACCACCCTGCAAAACCCCTAACTCCTCACCCAGCTTGCTCGCAGCCGCTTCTTAGGATTGTAGCTCTCCTCATTTCCTCACCCCCTGATTCCCCCATCCTCTGATTTCCTTCCCTACTTTTTTTTCTTCTTCTTCCCCTTCGATCGCCCCAAAACTGCCCGCCAGCCCTTCTTCTTCACCTGCTTATAGGTCGAAAGGCTCCAATCTGCCGTGTAATGGCTAAACGCGCCAATCTCCAGCCCGATCGCAAATCCGAGGATTTCCCAGCGATATTGCCAGAGGCTTTGCTGCATCACCTGCCCAATCTCGCCCCACGTCCAGCCCATTTGCCATAGCTCATTCACGATTGCAATCATGCCCAACCCCAACAAACCCAGCCATGCCAGCAAATAGATAACCCGCAGCACGGTTCCGGTAATTGGCGCGTGGGAAAAGGGCGATCGATGCTTCAAACTGCCGCGATAGGGAATCCAGATCCAGCGCAACCAGCCCCAGCGTTTATAGTGAATCGAGTAAATATCTAGATCGGGACCGAGCATCAGTCCGCCGAACAAAAATCCGGCACAGAGGCTTAAGGTGAAGGGACTCTGGCGAGTGACTGCCAGACTCAAAATGGCAACCAGAGGCAAAGTCCAGAGGGTAATGCGATCGTGGGTGCGACCAGAAGGCATAAGTGTGGCGCAGGCTACCGATTAGGATTTGTTTTGCACTGGGTAACAAGATTTTATTCGAGAATCCGCAGAAATTCAGGTCGCAATTTTGAACTCTGTGATTATCCTATGGATATCGGGTTTAGTATCGCCACTATGAAGTTGTCACTTATTTCTGTTGCAGCTTTTTGTCTCTCTTTCAGCAGTCTGCTTGCCTGGGCAAACGTTTCTGAAGCGATGCCTGCCGCCGTGTCCCCTGCGGTTTCCTTTGGGCCTCAACCTGCCCTAATGCCTACGAGCGTTGATGATGCTGTTGCACCCATTGTTTTTTCAACGGAGGGCAGCGCAGCCGATTTGACCGTCGAAGCCCGATCGCCCAATGCCCCCAGAGCTGATCGTGCCGAAGCGTTCAATCTGACCGCGGAGCAAATCAACCAAAACTTGACAGACCCACCAGAACTGCAGGAAAACCCGCTCAGCGATCTGGCGCAAACTTTTTCTTTGCCAGAAGGAATGGTGGTTCGAGGGGTGAATCGAGGTGGAATCGCGATCGGCTCCGAGCTTCGGTAAGAACATTGCAGCGAAGTGCGCCCTCAAGCGCGATCGTCCTTTAGCCCGGATAGCCTCCGCCGGAAAAACTGTTTGACAAATGCGCTTGGTCTGCTAGTATTAATAATCGTGCAACCAATGCGCGGGCGGTTAGCTCAGTTGGTAGAGCGCCTGCCTTACAAGCAGGATGTCGCGGGTTCGAGTCCCTCACTGCCCATACTTTATCTCTCTTGTCTTGCTGTACGTCTTTTGTACCGCATATCTTGATTTAGATAGCTTGAGTCAGTCAGATCCTGATTCAGTCCAATTGGTTGAGTTCTAAATTGGTTGAGTTTCAAACGCAGGTTCAAGATCGGGCTGCACTGTGTCCCATTTGAGGAAATGGGAGACCAAATTTTTTGATTGATTTCAAAGCCTACAGGTTTCCAAGCTCCGCTTCAAAGCTCTTTTACAGCTCAGGGAGTAAAGCTTGAAGCAAGGACGTTCAGAGATGGGTAGTCAGTCTTTAATCCCTTTGGTTTCCAACCTGTTCTGCAATCCAGGCAAGGTAGGGAGCTGACCCGTGGACTAGCGGCAGGGCAATGATTTCGGGCACTTCGTAGGAGTGAAGTTCGTAGACTTTTGCTTCGAGCTGGTTAAATTGCCGCAGGTCGGTTTTGATCACAAGCTGCCATTCCTGATCGCGATGCACCTCCCCCTTCCAGGTGTAAATCGATCGAATCGGGGTCAGACTAACACAAGCTGCCAAACGAGCTGCCACTAGCCCTTCTGCGATCGTTTCTGCTTCTGACTGCGAGGCGGCGGTCACGAGAACAATGCCGTAATTTTGCGGGTTTTGATTCATACGCTTCCTTCTTCTGTTACTGGTGATTCTGTCCTGGGCAAGCTAGACGACAGCTTCCTCTAACGATTCAAGCGATCTCAGTCAGATTCAAGTCACCTAACCTTCATTCTTTGTTTTAAGGCAGCATCGACCATGGCAAATCCGAAGCCTGTACAAACTCCCGAATTTCTAGCACAGCAAAAACCGAAGTATGGAGAAAAGCCGTTAGGCAACACGATTGCCGTTCGCTTTTCTGCCGAAGTCGATTCCATCTTGCGTGAAAGAGCCGATCGCCAGCAGTTAATCCGTGCTGCGGTTGAAGTCTATCTACGGGATAAGGGCTTGCTGTAGGCTTTATTAGAGAATCAGGAAAAAGTATCTCTGACAAATTATTGATCATGCTACAAGTTGCGCTCTGGCTGCTCTGGGCTAGCTTTATCCTCTACGCCTTTTTGTTTGCGCCACCAAATCAGCCCGACACTCTTAATCTTATTCAAGACTTGATTAGCGGCAACTGGGACGGCATTAACCCGTTAGTGATCGCGCTGTTTAATATCCTGGGTATCGTGCCGCTGCTTTATGCGTCAGTGATGTTTCTAGACGGTCGTGGGCAAAAGGCTCCAGCGTGGTTATTTGCATCTTTTTCGTTTGGCGTTGGCGTCTTTTCGATTCTGCCTTATCTGGCACTGCGGCGATCGAATCCGACCTTTACCGGGCAGAAGAACTGGCTGCTGAAGCTGCTCGATTCTCGCATTACCGGAGGCTTTGTTGCAGTGGGGGCGATCGGTTTACTGATATACGGCATTACTGCGGGCGACTGGAGCAATTTTATTCAGCAGTGGCAAACGAGCCGCTTTGTTCACGTCATGAGCCTCGACTTTTGCCTGCTCTGTCTTTTGTTTCCCGTCCTGTTGCCAGACGATATGGCACGACGCGGATTGTCTGACCGTCGAATTTTTTGGGCAGTGTCGCTAATTCCGCTACTCGGTCCGCTGGCATACATCACGCTGCGTCCGCCGATTCGGGAAGAGAAACCGATCGAGCAAACTGCTGTACAGGTGTAGAGCCTGACTTCCTGTAAGGTTTCTTCCCGTTTGCATCTCTCCTCTTATGTCACAATAGATAACGGTTATTTATACTTTGTTGTCATTACAGGTAGTTCTGTGAGTCCCACTGTTTCAGCCAGCCCCTCTGCCAAAGCTGCGACCCGCCGCGCCGTTTTCCCCTTCACCGCGATCGTGGGTCAGGAAGAAATGAAGCTTGCGTTGCTTCTCAACGTCATTGACCCCAAGATCGGGGGCGTGATGATCATGGGCGACCGGGGAACCGGAAAATCCACGACAATTCGTGCCCTGGCAGATGTGTTGCCTGAAATTGATGTGGTCGCAGGCGATCCGTTCAATAGCCATCCGAGCGATACGGGCTTGATGAGCGATGCCGTCAAGCAGCAGATTGAAGCAGGAGAACCAATCCAGACTGCCAAGAAAAAAGTAACGATGATCGACCTGCCGCTCGGCGCAACCGAGGATCGAGTCTGCGGCACGATCGACATTGAAAAAGCCCTTTCTGAAGGCGTGAAGGCATTTGAACCGGGACTGCTAGCGCAGGCAAATCGCGGCATTCTTTATGTGGATGAGGTAAATTTGCTCGACGACCACCTAGTTGATGTGCTGCTTGACTCTGCCGCATCGGGCTGGAATACAGTCGAACGAGAAGGCATTTCGATTCGCCACCCGGCAAGATTTGTGCTGGTTGGTTCTGGCAACCCGGAAGAAGGCGAACTGCGTCCCCAGTTGCTCGATCGCTTTGGCTTACATGCCGAAATCCGCACGGTGAAAGAGCCAGCCCTGCGGGTGCAAATTGTGGAACAGCGATCGGACTTTGACCAAGACCCGGAGAGCTTTCTGGAAAAATATCAGGTGGAGCAAGATGCCCTGCAACAAAAGCTGATCAACGCCCAAACGCTGCTGCCTTCGGTGAAGATTGATCAGGACTTGAAGATCAAAATTTCCCAGGTCTGCGCGGAGCTGGATGTAGACGGACTGCGCGGCGATATCGTGACCAACCGCACTGCAAAAGCTCTCGCTGCCCTGGAAGGACGAGCAGAAGTAACGGTCGAAGACATTCAGCGCATTATCGTGATGGCACTGCGCCACCGTTTGCGGAAAGACCCGCTAGAGTCGATCGATTCGGGCTATAAAGTTGGCAAGGTGTTTGCCCAGGTGTTTGGTCTGCCTCAGCCGGAATAGCCCCTAATTTCCAGGCGATGGTTTGGTGCTAGCACGAGCGGGAAGCCCAGCCATCGCAACATCATCTAGCACTTAGCCTGCTCAGGGCGTTTGTGATTCAGATGTTTGTGACTCAGACGATCGCACAACTTCCCAGGGAATGCGATTGTCTGCTGCCAGAGCTAGAGCCATTGCCCTTGCCCCTGCAGCGTTAATATGGCTTGGGTCAACAAAGTACTGGTTTTGCATCAGCTCTGATCGCTGGCTCAAATCGACAAATGTAAACTGATGGCGATCGGCAACGCGCTGCATGTGCTGGCGAAACTGCTGCTCGTGGCGGCGACGAAGTGAGTCTAGATAATACTCAGTTAAGGGCAGATTCACATACACCAGACGAATTTGCTGCTCGCGTGCGAACCGGGCAACCAAGAGCGTGGACTGAAGCTGGCTGCCTGTAAGCTGAAAGTTTTGATAGTCACCGTCAAACTGGCCAGGAACTCTGCGAAAGCGGCGAAAATAGGTCTGTGGGTCAAACCGACCGGGAATCACTTCAAATCCGTTTGGGGTGAGGTCGGGTGGCAGCGGTGGACGGGTCGGGCGGCTGGACGCATTTTGGCTAGTTTTTTGATTTGCTTGCAGCGTGAGAGCCATCCACTGGCTGCGCGGCGGAATCGGACGATCGCCCTGCTGCACGCGCCGATAGCCTTCTGAAGCAATAATGCCGTTATAGGTAATATCGGGACGACCGCTATTAAACGCCCGCGACCCGTCTCCCCAGATCACTAGGCGCGGCAACTGTTCGGGCAGCAGAATGTCGTTCAGCAGCACATCGATTACCTGAGCCGTTGCCCCATTGATGCCAAAGTTAAACACTTTTAGCCCTGGATAGCCTCGCTTTGCTAATCCTTCCTGAAGCGCGATCGGATCAATGCCCTGAAGCGCTCGAGAGCTACCAATAATCAGCACATCAGGTTTGCCAAATGTGCGGAGGTAGCGGC
>NZ_JACJOR010000377.1:0-9090 GCF_014695615.1 Leptolyngbya sp. FACHB-711 | reverse complement strand
GCTCTAGCTTGCAGTTTCTCAGCCGGGTCATCCATGCCCGTAAGCGCGACACATCAACGCGCCAGCCTCCCTGTCCGAACCCGATGCCACCAAGCTGAAAGGCGTATGGACGCGGAATTACCCAGAACCAGTAAGCCGGAAACTGCCCCGCCGGAATATCAGGACGGCTTGCCAGATCTGTATGGAAATCGAGCCATTTGTAAAACTTGAGAAATTGCAGCCGATTATCCCACCAACCAATTCGTCGTACAAATTCCTGGATATAAAGCTGCTGTAAGCGATCGCCTTTCAGCTTGCTTTGATGCTCGTCTTGCAGGTCTTTGATCACTTTCTTATAGACCTCTTGCTGAGCGAATAAGCCGTATCTGCCTTCGCTTGCAACACTCCATAGGCGATCGATTCGCTCCAGGGCATCGTTCTGCGTTATTGTTTCGATCGCCTGCATATTGAGCCAGTTCAGGGAGGGATTGGGGGAAAGCTTGAGCAAAATCTCGAAGGTTATCTGGTCTGCTTCCCACCAGTCGCGCTGTCCTTCCTTGCCTAAATGCTTTTCTAATTCCTGAAAAGCTTGCTCCAGCTCCGATTGAACGATAATTGTAGAACCAACTGTAGAACCTTCCTGAGAGCCTGAATTTTTCTCCTGGGTATTCGGTTTAGCATTCGCATTTGCGCTGACCTTGGACCCAGGTTGAGATTGATTCAACGAACTATCAGCGAAAAGGACATCCGCTTCTTCGGTCACTCGCGTTTCGGGCTTCAGGTGAGCGGTTGAAACTAAGGGGCGAGACGTGCTATGACCGGGTTCAGAATTTGTGGGGTTAAACAATTCATCTTTAATTTTGTCTTCGAGAGCCTGAATGCCTGCCGAGGCAAAGGAATCTTCGATCGGCGGAAAAGCCTCATGATGGCTATCGCGCCTTGCGTCCTGCATGACTTCCCGTTCTAGCCTCAGCACATCTTCACTCCGAAGTTTGAGCTTGCGCTGAAGCTCCCACAGCTCATCCTGCACTGACTCGCTATATAAAAAAGCTCTCGAACCCTCAAACTCTTCTCGATATTTCTCAAGGTTTGCTTTGTACTGCTGCTGCTCTGCGTCCAGTGCCTCAAGGCTGCGAATTTCGATCGCCTCTATATGCTGATCGGTCAGATTTAGCGTTTGCTGCAACGATCGCAAGCCTAACTTCAGCACTTCGTTCAGCGGAAACTGAAACCGAATTGCCTGGGCAAAAGCAGCTTGATAACGAGAAATGGCTTCTGGATTGGACAGCTCCTCAGGCGTGACCGCTGCTGGCTCTGGTTCTGGCGCAGTGTGAGTCTCTGAAGGACTAGCGTTCGCGGGTGCTGCCAAATTTTCTAGAGTAGGTGCAACTGGGCTGTTTTGATGGGTCGCTTGATCGAGGTTGTGTTCAGCAAGCAAAACTGGGCTGGGATCGGGCTGTTGGGCAGACTGTGAATCTAATAGTGAATCTGTCTGCGAATCCGTCTGCGAATCCGTCTGCGAATCCGTCTGCAAATCTAACGGTAAATCCGTTTGTGAATCTAACGGTGAACTTGTCTGCAAGTCCTTCTGAAAGCTCGTCTGGAAATCCGCCTGTGAATCCGAGTTTGAATTCGCCTGCAAATCTGTCTGTGAATCCGCCTGAAAGTCTAACTGTAAAACCGATCGCTCGATCGCCTCAGCTTCCTGGCTTAATAGCTTTAGATAACGTTGTTGTCGCTCTAGAATTTGCCGGACATCAGGCGAGATTAGCCCGTTAGGAGCATAGTGCCGAACGATTTCCCGATACTGCTCTGATGCGGAAGTCATAACAGGATCTCGATTAACGATCTGAATCCTAATCTTACTCCCACTCTTCCGTTGCTTCGACTTCCCTCTGAAGGAGAGTTTCTTTCACCTCGTGCCAGTCAAGGCGATCGATCGGGGCATCAGCGGCTAATCGACCGCGATCGAGCAAGAGCATCCGGGTGCAAAACTGCTGCGCCAGCTCAAGCTGATGATTCACCATCAAAATTGCCGTGCCTTCTGTCTGTGAAAGATCGTTCAGCACCTCCAGCAAATTTTGGGCGCGTCCAGCATCAAGGGCAGAAGTCGGCTCGTCCAGCAAAAGCACCTTTGGCTGAGTCATTAATGCTCGAGCGATCGCTACAAGCTGTCGTTGTCCCACCGAAAGCTGAATCTCCGATCGCTCCAGCCACTCTTGCGGAATGTGCAGTCGTTCCAGCCAGAGCTGCATTCGTTGTTCAAGCTCGCGCTGGGGCAATTTGCGAAGCTGGAGCGGATATTTCAAAGCGGCGCGTACCGTCATTCCAAGCAATTTTGATTCTTGAAGAACCAGCACCACCTGCTGCCGAAGCTCAACCGGGGGAATTTGCCGAATTTCTTGCTGCTGAAAAAACACCTGCCCCTGAGAAACTTCGCTTAGCCGATTCAGCACCCGCAGCAGCGTCGTTTTGCCCGCGCCCGACGCGCCCACGATCGCCACCCGATCGCCCGAAAATACCTGAAATGAAACGTCTTGCAGCAGGTAATGCGCCCCAATTCCCGTTTGCAGGCTCACCTGCTCTAATTGCAAAAGCGGATTGGTTTCAGCCGATCGCATTATGCTTGCCCTAGCGCAGTGGTGATCGTCCAGGCATCGATTGCCAGCAGCATTAGGGTCAACAGCAGCAAAATCAGATACATCCAGGGCTGTGCCAGAGGCTTGACATCTCGCGTATCAATTCCCGTTTTGGCTTCCACAATCCGAACGAGCTGAGCAAAGCCGACAATTCGCATCGGCAGCAGATACGCCCGCTTACCTTGATAGGGGAACTGCTCCGTATCACTGCTCCGGCTAAGAAAGTAATAGACAATACCGCCCTGTCCGGTCGATCGCGGCTTCAACGCCTGAATCTCTGACCACTGAAGCGACCATCCCCTGCGCCATAACCAAGAAATCCAGCCCGGATAGCTCACCCGAATGCCCTGCTCGTCCACCGTCACCCGCTCGGTTAGCGCGACATACAGCAGCCCCAACCCAACGACTAAACCGATCGCCAGCAGTCGGGATGACACCGAAGCCTCGGTCACATCTGCCAGAAACGGTAGGGGCAGCGTCAGCGCAATGTAGAGCAACAGCAGTGTCAGCCGAATCAGGGGTGACAGGCGAAACACCTGCGGCTGGTTTAAATCCAGCTTAGGAGCAGTGAGGTCAGAAGCTTGAGACACGGGCGATTGAGAATGTAAAACGGTTTCAGTTTTAGTATTACAGGTTTTTCTGCATGGGTTGCTATTCTCACGATCGCCAAAAAAAGGGCAGGCAATTAGCCCACCCTGTTATTTCATTGGAGATGTAGCAATGAAACTGCTTTAGCCCAGCAGAGCTTTTGCTTTGCTCACCACGTTATCAACGGTGAAGCCAAACTTCTCCATACACACGCTACCCGGAGCCGATGCGCCAAAGCGATCGATGCTGACCGTATCGCCTTCGCTGCCGGCATAGCGACACCAGCCAAAGCTGATTCCGGCTTCCACTGCCAACCGCTTCTTCACGTTCTTTGGCAGAACGGACTCTTTGTAGGCGGCATCCTGCTCTTCAAATACTTCCCACGACGGCATGGAGACGACGCGCACCTTCTTGCCTTCGCCCCGAAGCTGATCAGCCGCTTTAACGCAGAGGGAAACTTCGCTGCCCGTGCCGATCAGGATAATATCCGGTGTGCCTTCGCTGTCGGACAACACATACGCGCCCTTCGTCGCCTGCTCGATCGACCCACCCAAGTTGGGCAAACCCTGACGCGACATTGCCATCAACGTCGGGCGGTGCTGATTCGCGTACTCCACTGCTACTTTGTAGGCCGCAGAGGTTTCGTTACCGTCAGCCGGACGGAACACCGTCAGATTCGGAATGGTTCGCAGTGAGGCGATCGTCTCCACCGGCTGGTGCGTCGGGCCATCTTCGCCCAGGGCGATCGAATCGTGGGTCATGACCCAGATCACGCCGCAGCGTGACAGCGCAGACAAACGAATTGCCGCCCGCATATAGTCGGTAAACACCAGGAAGGTTGCGCCGTAAGGAATCAAACCCGATCCGTGCAGGGCCATGCCGTTGCAGATCGCGCCCATGCCGTGTTCCCGTACCCCAAAGCGGAGGTTGCGTCCGCCGAAGCTGCCTTTCTGGAAGTCGCCAAAACCCTTTAGATAGGTGAGATTGGAGTGGGTCAGGTCTGCCGAGCCGCCAACCAGTTCCGGCAGTGCTGGAGCCAGGGCATTCAGCGTTTTTTCTGAAGTTTGACGGGTTGCCAGTGCTTTGTCTTCCGGGCTGTAGACAGGCAGAGCTTTGTCCCAGCCTTCGGGCAACTTGCCGCTGATCATGCGCTCAAACTCAGCCGCTTCGTCTGCGTACTTGGTTTTGTACTGGGCAAAGGTTTCGTTCCACTCGGCTTCCAGGCTGGCTCCGCGATCGACTGCCTGACGGAAGTGGTTCAGCGCGTCTTCGGGCACTTCAAACGAGCCATAGGTCCAGCCCAGCTTGTCGCGGGTAAGTTGAATTTCGTCGCCGCCCAGCGGAGAACCGTGAACGCCTGCCGTATTTGCCTTGTTGGGCGATCCATAGCCGATCGTCGTTGTCACCTTGATCATCGTCGGTTTGTCGGTGACTTTCTTCGCTTCTTCGATCGCCGCCGCAATCGCCTTCAGGTCCGTATTGCCGTTTTCAACGTGGATTGTGTGCCAGCCATACGCCTCAAACCGCTTGCTCACGTCTTCGGTGAACGACACATCGGTGGAGCCGTCGATCGAAATATGGTTGTCGTCGTACAGCGCGATCAGCTTGCCCAGTCCCAGGTGTCCTGCCAGCGAGCAAGCCTCACCGGAAACGCCTTCCATATTGCAGCCATCGCCCAGAATCACATAGGTATAGTGATCAACAATCGTGCTGTCGGGCTTATTAAAGCGAGCCGCCATGTGTGCCTCTGCCATTGCCAGACCCACCGCATTTGCAATGCCCTGCCCCAGCGGACCTGTGGTCACTTCGACTCCGAGCGTTTCAAAGTTCTCTGGGTGTCCAGGGGTTTTCGACTCCCACTGACGGAAACTCTTGAGATCGTCCAGCGTCACGCTGTCATAGCCCGTCAGATGCATCAGGGCATACTGCAACATACAGCCGTGTCCAGCAGACAGCACAAACCGATCGCGGTTGTACCACTTGGGATTCTTGGGATTAAACCGCATGAACTGATCCCACAGGACAAACGCCATCGGCGCAGCTCCCATAGGCAGTCCGGGATGACCCGATTTCGCCTTTTCAACGGCATCGACTGCTAGAAAGCGAATCGAATTAACACACAATTCCTCAATCGATTGGGTTGTTGCGACAGCCATGACTTCCTCTATTCAACAAACGGCTTGGCGAGATGGACAGGAGATCAGCAGTTCAAAATCTGCGTCCAGTACACGAAGACCGGATCACAAACAGTAAGTAACTATACTTATCGATATTGCTTATAGTTTATAACTTATGAGGCGAATGATCTATCCTTTGTCCCTTTTAAACCTAATACAAAACGGATTTCTCTTAAGCAGCAGGATATCGAAACCGGGAGAGGATGCCTGCAATAGCTTCTAACCCGCCTAAAGAATCGATCGCCCCACTCGTTGAGAGTAAAGCGATCGAGTCCTAAAGAGAGGAGAATCTGACGCGATGTTCTGAGTGGCAAGCTCAAAAGATTGGGCACCACAATCAGAGCAAATAACTGGTACTTGCTAAACTAGCCTTGTCCAGCCTGTGCCTGAATCTTGTCAAAGGCAGCTCCATCATCGAAGAACTTTTCCTGCACCTGGCTCCAGCCGCCAAAATTCTGCACAGTGCTTAGATTTTTGATTTTGGGGTATTCGCTGGCAAACTCCTGAGCAACGGAAGTATCTACAGGACGGAAGCCAACCTTCGCGAACTCACGCTGCGCCTCAGGGGTGTAAAGGAACTGCACAAACGCTTCTGCAACTTCCCTGGTGCCGTGCTTGTCTACATTGGTATCGACTACTGCAATGGGATTGTCGATCGAAATATTGGGGTCAGGAATCACATAGGGCAGCACTTCGCCTTTTTGTTTCGCCAGCAGCACTTCGTTCTCGTAGTTCAGCAGCACATCGCCCTGCTTTTGCTTAAAGAAGACATCAGTTGATTCGCGAGCATCTTTGGGTAGCACGGGCACGTTCTTGAAAACATCAGTGGCGTATTGCAGTGCCTTCGCATCTTCAGCGTTTTGTGACACCGAACCCCACAGTCCTAGGAAGTTCCAGCGCGCACCTCCAGAAGTTTTCGGATTCGCCGTGATCACTTTTACATCGCTGCGGGTTAAGTCTTGCCAGGATCTCACATTCTTGGGATTGCCTTCGCGAGTTACCAGCGCAATCACCGATTTCGTCACGATGCTGTCGTTGGGTAGTTCTTTTTCCCAACCTGACTCAATCAGTCCTGCTTTCTCGATTTTCTGTGTATCGAGTGCCAGTGCCAGCGCAACCACATCGGCTTCCAGTCCATCAATAACCGCGCGAGTTTGAGAACCGGAACCGCCGTAGCTCTGGTTAAAGGTTACGTCCTGGTTATGTTCCTGCTTCCATTTATTCGTAAACAGCGGAATGATCTTTTCGTAAGCAGCCTGAGTTACCGCAAAAGAGACAAACGTTAGCTCGGCAGGCTGACCTGCTGAATTGCCGTCTCCAGATGCAGTGGTTTGGGTTGTTCCGCTGCCTGTGCAGGCCGCAAGGCTAATGCTCAAGCTAACCCCAGCCAGCAGCAGCGCCACAAATCGCCGCAGTTTACGAATCTGAAACATCTTTGCCCTCCAAAATACGGTAAATCAATCAGGATACTCAACTATGGATTTGAGACTAACCGATCGCCAACAGAAAGTCCAGTAAGTTTATCGGATAAGTTGGGTATCTAGGTACACTCGCTCACCTACCCACCGACTCACCCCTCCCCAAAAAACGCTATAAAAACAATGAAGTTAGGAATTACCCGCAATGCAATTTGGACCTGGTGTACTGCCTACGTTTCTCTACTACTTCACAGCAACAGCAGTCATTGTCGGTTTTGTCACAATTCGAGGGTTGCATTTTGGTTCAGAAACAGGCGTACCGCAGATCCTGGGGGTGATCGCCGGACTGATTGCAGGGGGGCTGGGAACCTCTTTCAACCGTACGACCACGCTGACGGTTTCAGTTGCAAGCAGAAAGAAATTTGTAAATCAGCTTGAAAGTACGCTGAGCCAGATGGGATACGAAAAAACGGCAGAAGAAGGTGAGGTTTTGACTTTTGAGCGATCGGCAGGAACCCTATCGCCCAGTAAAATCTATGTGCAGCTTGAAGGCGAAACGGCGACGATCGCCAGTCGTGCCCGAATTTTGCGTCAGGTGAAACAAGCCCTTGAACCGTCAGGAGTTTAATGAGTTCCCTCAAAAATTCAGGTGTTCTGGATACTTCTTTTTTGCCGCCGTGGGGCTTACGCAATGGCTATGCGATGACGGTATTCATAGCCCTGCAAGCGAGTCGTCAGTGGCAACAGTGGACGATTGACCCTGAGCCTTCCTATCGATCCCAGATATTTCTGGGGCAGGGTAATGTGCCAATTTTCGGATGGGTGGCAGTTCCAGAGTCGCCTAAGGGGACAATCGTGGGAACTTACGGAATTACGGGCACGCTGGAAAATCAGTGGTTTCTGCAACTTCTCGGACGCAAGGCATTTGCTCAGGGCTATGCGGTCGTCTTATTCGACTGGCGGGCACATGGCAAAACAGCAGAGCTGTCGCCGACGCTCACTTCTGATGGAATCTATGAAGGGCAAGATTTCGTTCACATCGCGGCAAAGGCAAAAGCGTTGGGCTGTCCGCCGCCTTTCTGGTTTACAGGCTACTCATTGGGCGGTCAGCTTGCGCTCTGGGGCATTCAGGAAGCATCTCACGCTGAGAATTTTGCCGATTTGGGCATTGAGCCGTCCGATCTAAGAGGTGGAGCGGTGATTTGTCCCAGTCTGGATTCCCACCGATCGCTTGCCTACCTGATGAATGATCCATTGGGAAAACATCTGGAACGGGGAATCGCCCGTGCCCTTAAGCAGCTTGCCCTAGAAATTCGGCAATATCATCCGGGCAGTCTCGATCCAGCGGCGATCGATCGGGCAAATAGTATCTGGGGCTTTGATCACGAACTGGTGATTAAACCATTAGGCTTTCCCTCGGTTGAGGCGTACTACGATGCCAGTAGTCCTTTACCCCTGCTGCCTCACCTGACCAAGCCAACGCTGATTCTGTATGCAGCAGACGATCCGTTGTTTGACCCGACGATCGTTCCTGATCTCCAGGCTGCCTGCGCGTCAAATGAAGCGATCGATCTGATGTTGACCCAATATGGGGGTCATGTGGGCTATTTCAGCAGCAAAGCCTGCCAACGTCGCTTCGGCGATTGTGACCCCTGGTGGGCATGGAATCGAATTTTAGAATGGATCGATCGGCAGTCAGCCTAGGTCTGCTCAACCTTATAAAGTCCCCCCTTTTGAGGGTGTGGGGGGCTGCAAAACCTTGAACTGAGGCTGACCGTTTACTGCACGCCCTCTATTAAAAATGACTGCTCAATTAAAATACTCAGTTAAGCAGCCGAATTTGTGTGAGCGGCGATCGCATATTCCTTAAACCGCTCCAGATCTGCCATAAGCGTCGATTCAACCACCCGTCCCAAAAACAAATTGTCCATAATTTTGCCAATCACGCCTGGAATTGCATAGGACACGCTGAGCCGCACAATACTGTACTCGCCGCGATCGTAAAACCGAATTGCGCCCCGGTTAGGCAGCCCGTCAACCGACTCCCACTGGATAATCTGATGGTGAATCTGCTTGAGAATGCGCGATTTCCAGCTAAACTCTAGTCCTCCGGTTGCTAGCTTCCAGCGCGACAGATCGGGATTGTCTTCCAGCACCTTCACAGACTCGATCCATTTCATCCAGTTCGGCATCTGCTCCAGGTCAGCCCACAACCCCCAAACCTGCTCCATTGGAACGGGAACCTCGATCTGGACACTATGCTCAAGCCAATTTGACATAAAAATTTGA
>NZ_JACJOR010000376.1:0-9134 GCF_014695615.1 Leptolyngbya sp. FACHB-711 | reverse complement strand
TGGAGCATATTGTAAACGCCTGCACTACCGCAGCAAAGGGCTGCATCGATCGGCTCTTTCAAAGTTACACCCGGAATTTGCCGCAGGAGTTGGCGAGGCTGGAGGCTGATCTTTTGTCCGTGGAGCAGGTGACAGGCATCCTGATAGACGATTGCTAGAGGTTCGCTTTGCAAGGGGGAGAGTTTGGCAGTTAAGCCGATCGCCCACAAAAATTCCTGTACATCTTTGACTTTGGCAGAAAATGCTTTCGCCTTCTCACGATACGCTGGGTCGTCCTGCAACAGGTGTCCGTAGTCCTTCAGCGTGTGACCACATCCCGCAGCGTTAATGATGATTGCATCGACTCCCGTATCCTCGAAGCTGTCGATCATCTGGCGGGCAAGTGCCTGGGCATCGGCTTCCTGTCCCTGGTGGTGGGGGAGTGCGGCACAGCAACCCTGAGATTTGGGAATCACCACTTCGCAGCCGTTCGCAGTCAGGACTCTGGCAGTGGCTTCGTTCACGTCGCTAAAAAACAATCGCTGCACACAGCCGAGAATCATGCCCACCCGATACCGCTTTTCGCCCTTCGCCGGAACGATCGTCGGCAAATTGTCCTGGAAAGATTTCACTGTCACTTCGGGCAACAGCGTTTCCATTGCCGCCAGCCGGGGAGAGAATTTTTTCAGCAACCCCGTTGCCCGCACCAACTGAGGCATTCCCAGTTTCTGATAGAGCATCAGGGGAGCCAGCAGCATTCTCAGGCGATCGGGATGGGGGAAAAAGGTGAACAGAAGTTGACGGAAAAGACGATCACCCAAACTGCGGGAATAGTTGCGCTCAATCTGGGGACGGGTCGCGGCAATCAGCTTGTCGTACTGTACGCCCGATGGACAGGTGGTGACGCAGGCAAGGCAGCCCAGACAGGAATCGAAGTGCTGCACCGTTGCCTCGTTCAGGGGAGCCCGACCCTCGTTGATTGCATCCATCAGATAAATGCGTCCGCGCGGCGAGTCCATCTCTTTGCCGATCACGCGATAGCTGGGGCAGGTGGAGAGGCAAAAGCCACAGTGAACGCAGGCATCGATTAGCTTGGGATCGGGCGGATGCTGCGCGTCAAAGTTTTTTTCTGAGGGAGCCAGAGCAGACTCAGGACTATAGGACGTATCAGGAATTCTGTATTCTGTGGTCATGGGTTAAATTCCACCGACGAACCGACCGGAACTGAAAAGGAATTGCGGGTCAAACTGTTGCTTAATGCGACGCATCAGATCCAACGAAGAACCAGAACTGCCCCACACATCGATCGCTTGTTTAAGAGCCAGAGGAGCCGCCTGCACTGAGAGAAAGCCACCCTGTGCCTGGCAGATCGATCGCAGCTTCAGCAGCGCATCGAGGGTGATCGATTCAAACCGCAAAACGCCTAAACCACTTCCGGCGTGAATCTGAGCAACTGTCATATCAGCACCGATCTGGCTGAACTGCGCCAACGTCTGGACTGCTTGAGCGGGTAACACTCCTATTTTGCAGGTTACGGTAGACGGTTGGGGGTCAGTTTCGATTCTTTCTCGTAATTGTTGCCACAGAGCCATTTCATCATCGCCGGATTGCACCGTTACCGCTAAACCCAGATTCTGTTCCAGGGCAAAAAGCTGCTCCGTTTGTTTCTTGATACTGACTTCGATCGTCTGAAAGCGACTCATCAGTCCCACGCCTTCCCCCAGTCCCAAGGCTCCTACTGTGCGGTCATCAATGAGATCGATCGCGCTCGGAGTCAAGCTAGACGCAAGCAGAGTGGAGGCTGCCTGAGCAATCGCCGCTGAATTCCCTGTGAGAACCACTGTTTGAGAAGCGGCAGGTAAGGGATAAATGCGGAAGGTAATCTGGCTAATCATACCGAGCGTTCCGTAAGAACCCGTGAGCAGCTTCATCAGGTCGTAGCCCGCAACGTTTTTCACGACCCGTCCGCCTGCTTTTGCCACCTGGCCATCCGATCGTATAAAAGAAATGCCGATCACCATATCCCGGACGCTGTTGTATCGCTGGCGCAGTGAGCCTGTATCTCCGGTTGCCACAATACCGCCGACCGTTGCTTGGCCTGGATAGGCAGGATCGATCGCGAGAAGCTGTCCTTCTTTCCCCAGGATTGCCCGAAGGTCTGCCAGCCGCATTCCTGCTTCTACGGTAACGGTGAGATCGCCAATGGCATGTTCGATCAGGCGATTCATCCGAGCGGTGCTGATCACTAAATTAATTCCGCCCGCCAGTCCGCCCCAGTGCAGCTTGCTGCCACTTCCGCAGGGGAACACTCGCCAGCGATTTTGTGCCGCGCAGGCTATGAGTTCGGCAAGCTGTTCCTGCGTTTCAGGATAGGCAATACAGTCAATTTGAGTGCTGGGAGTGACTGCCTGGGAAATTTGCGATCGAAGCATCAGATCAGCCGCATCCCACGAAACGACTCCCCCTGCACCGAGAATGCGTTCAACCGATTGGGCAAGACTTGGGGCGATCGAACTCATGGCAACTCATCAGCGTCCAGACGACTCTTCCCCACTCTATCAGGAGGCGAGGCGAATCCCGTGAAAATTCTCAGGCGGGCAACCCTTGTGCCTGGATAGACTGCGGACAATTATTTTTAGATGCAGTGCAGCTTATGCAATACATTACAGCCAGCAGTATCACAGCCAGCAGTCTCGAGTTAAAACCATCACCCCAGTCGTCAATTAGCTCGTCCATTCAGCCGCTGAATCAGGCGATCGGACAAGCCTTGATCATTGCCTACCGCGAAAATACCGATCGACTGGAAGCAGTTCTCACCTTCCTGGGATTTGACTGTGAAGTGCTGCGACAAAACGATAGCCCTGAATATCAGGATTGTGCTGCGACCTATCGCTGTATGCTGAACCATCAGCACGCCTGGAAGCAAGCCGCCCAGTCCGATCGCCCGACGCTGATTGTTGAAGCAGATTTTGTGCCTGTGGTAGGCATGGGGAACTTGCCGCTTCCATTTAATTTAGAGCAGCCAAACGTCGGCATCTGCTGGCTTTATACCTGTGCGCCTCAGGTATATTCCCTCTCGACAGACGGCTATGCCGAAGGATTTTCGACGGGACTGGTCGCTTATATTCTCACCCCAGAAGGGGCAGCAACGCTTTGCGGACTGGCCGATCAGGTCACCGAGAAGCAGGGCACAGGCTACTGTACCTTCGACTCTAATATCGAGAAATATCTGCGAATTCGCGGCTTTAAAAACTACATCGCCTATCGTAACTATGGCGAACATGGAGGACGATCGAATCCTGAACATCAGCAGAACGGGATGAGCGGCATTCATCGAGCCGATGTGTTAGCCGGAAAACTGGCATTTCTGCCCGATTACGCAGGCACAAGCTCAAATCGCTACTGGCATTTTTATCAGGCACGCCTTTATGCTCGGCTCAAGGGCATCGGACGGCTGCTCACCGGGCGATTTCTGCGCTGGAAACTCCTGAGATACAGCAAAACACCCGATCGACTGCTAAAGTTTGCGATCGGGCGACAGATTGTTTTCTAGAAAACTCCAGGAAACGGAGCAGTGCACTACTGCTACATCTCGCCTCCTAGTGCCACCCGGTCTGGAAGAAACTGAGCTGGATTCAGCATTCAAACTTCTCCAGTTTTGGGAGTCTAGGAGGCTACTCAAGCTGGAACCCTCACAGAAATTGACTTGTTTCTCTACAGTCGCTTCCTAAGCCGGAACTAAAGCGGGCGGTAGCGTGAGAATGTCTACGCCGTCTTCAGTCACTGCCACCGTGTGTTCAAACTGGGCAGATAACTTGCGATCGATCGTCACAGCAGTCCATTTGTCCCCTAGCACTTCAATTTCCCAGGTTCCTTCGTTGATCATGGGTTCGATCGTAAAGACCATGCCGGGACGGAGCTTTTTGCCTTTGCCGCGTGTGCCGTAATGGGGAATCTGCGGAGCGGTGTGAAAGGTGCGCCCGACTCCATGCCCAACAAAATCTCGCACCACCGAGAAGCCCTGAGACTCGGCATATTCCTGAATCGCTGCGCCAATGTCACCAATTTTCGCGTTGGGTTTGACTTCGCGGATTCCGCGCCATAAGCATTCTTCCGTCACTTCGACCAGCTTACGAGCGATCGGGGAAGGAGTGCCCACAAAAAAGGTTTTCGACGTATCGCCGTGATAACCGTCCACCAGGGGCGTGACATCGATATTAATAATGTCACCATCCCGTAAAATCTGCTTGATGTTGGGGATGCCGTGACAGACTACTTCATTCACACTCGTACAGATCGATCGCGGAAAGGGATTGCTACTGCCGTTCGGATAGCCCAAAGGCGCGCTTTTTGCCCCTCGCTTTTGCGTCCATTCTTCTGCCGCGTCGTTGAGTTCCTGAGTCGTGACTCCGGGCTTTACCATTGGCTCCAGATATGCCAGCAGCTCAGCTGCCGTTTGCCCCGCCTGTCGCATCTTTTCGATCTCCCGACTGGACATAAGGACGATCGGTTCGTTATCCATGAATTCCTGCCGCTGCTTTAAGGTCTCTTTTCTCTACTCTAGCGGTTTCAGAAATTAGACACAAACGGAAAAGGCAATGCAAAGTAGGATTATTCTTTCTCGCCAACTCATTTCACGCAGCAGTGCAGCTTTACTAATTTGATTTGTGAACCCTAGTGCCAGACAAACACTTGCGCCTCGTATTCGCCGAGGTCGATCGTCAACAAACCATTCTTGGCTTCAATGTCGTAGTTTTTCGTCCATTCGTGCCACATTCCATCTTCAGGAAAATGGGAAATTTGGTAACCTGCGAGAAACTGATCGGAGAGGTTGACGACGACGACAATCCGTGAGCCTTCTTCGTTCCAGCGCACATAGGCAAAAACCTTGGCATCAGGATTTCCGTGAAAGAAATCAATGTTGGTTGTATGCAGGGCGCGGTTGTTTTTCCGCAGCGCGATCAATCCCTGATAGTACTTAAACAAACCCAGATTCTCTTCGTTTTTCAACAGCGTCCAGTCCAGTTTGGCGGGGTCGGTTGTTTTCAGTTTGTATTCACCAAACTCTTCGCCCATCCAGAGCATTGGCACACCTACAGAAGTCATCACCAGCACTGCACCCAGCTTGCGGCGACGAAAGGCTGCTTCGCCTAAAATTCCTCGATCGCCAAAATCTGCCATCACGTGATTGTGATCGTGGTTTGACAGATAGTGAATTACGTTCGTCACGCCCAGAAAACCCTGACGTTTGGGATCGATCGCATCCTTCAGCCGTTCCAGGTCGAACATATCGCCGAGAATATGGGGCAGGACGGTGTGGTAAAAGCTGTCGTGCCAGCAGCCATCCATCGGACCATCTACATTGGTAATCGCAGGATTTTCAGGAATGTATTCGGCAATGTTGTAAAACGGTTTCGCGCCTGCGGTTTGCTTGGCTTCCTGCACAATCCAGTGCAAGAAGTCAAAGTTAGCAATTTGACGGGCAGCATCATATCGAATGCCATCCAGGTGATACTCGGATACCCAATAGCGCACAGTATCACCGACAAAGCGACGCGCCGGATAGGTTTGCAGGTTTTCGTCGTAATGCTCGTAGTTGAACTCTGGTCCCCAATTGAACTCTGCGTCTTTGGGATCGTGGTGATACCAGTAGTCGTGATCGATTTGGGTTAGGGGAGATGATGACTCGGAGTGGTTATAAATTCCGTCCATGATGACGCGAATTCCGCGAGCGTGGCATTCGTCAATCATCTGCTTCAGTTCTGCGGTTGTGCCGTAGCTTGTCTCAGGGGCGAAGAAGTGGCGCGGATTGTAGCCCCAGCTATAGCTCCCCGGATATTCCTTTACAGGCATTAGCTCGATCGCATTAATTCCCAATTCACACAAATAGTCGAGCTTTTCGATGACGTGCTTGTATTTACCACGCGGATAGGGATCATCTTCGCCGCCTGAAAAATCGGCAATGTGCATCTCATAAATCACCAGTTCGTGATCGGCGGGCAGCGGGCGATCGTCATATTGCCACACATATGTATCAACAATTCGCTCACCGTCTTTGACATGAGCAATGCTGTTTTCCTCTGCACTCATGCCGTTAATATCAGTTGCGTAAGGGTCAGTGACAGTAACCCACTGATCCGGCTCAAAAAACCAGGACCTTGACTGCACTTTAAACTTGTATTCATACGACCCGTCCTTCAGATCAACAGTGACGCGAAAATAGCCGTCATCCCCCTTCTGCATCGGGATTTCTTGCCAATCTGAAAAAGACCCAATCAGCGCAGCCCCATTGTTATACGGAGCAAAAAGTTTGAATTCAATAGGGCTTGCCATATAGTTCCTGAGCAAAAGTGCATTGTTTTTAATAAGAGCATTTTCCGGGAAGAAATTTATTTCTGTAAATCCAGCGAAAGAGATAAGACTTCGAGCAGAGAGTTTTCCGGCTAGGGTGGCTTGAGCGAGATCTGTCCTACTGTAGAGGGCGAACGATTTTTCTTCACGCAAAATGGAAAGCAAGATAAAGCCGATCGAGTCAGCAGGGGCTTTTATCTGCGTTCTGTTTTTATCTTCTGCACTGCAACAAAGCGCGTTTCGTTTGGTGCAGCAACTTATGTTTAGCGCAGCAAATCATTAGTTCATTTGAAGCGAACGTTAAATCGAATTGTTGAAGCAAATTTGAGGAAGATTTTATGTTGGGAGCTTTTTTTACAACTTTAGCGACCGCACTAAGCCTGTTAGTTGTTGATCTGGTTGTGCCTGGTGTTGATCTTGACAACTTTGTTGCCGCAATGGTGGCAGCTGTGGCGATCGGGTTTGTGAATGCGGTGATTCGTCCGATTATTGCTACCCTCTCTTTGCCGATTAACTTCCTGACGCTCGGTGCGTTTTCTCTGGTGGTTAACGGACTGTGCCTCTGGTTGGCAGCCGCCTTTGTCCCTGGTTTCTCGGTTCACGGTTTGCTGGGGCTCATTCTGGCTCCGGTAATTCTCTCCTTTGTGAACACATTCCTGAGCAAGTATTTTGCAGAGCGCAATCCGAATCTGGATCTCAAGAGTCAGGCTTAATGCTGACGGATTCGGAACGCAGCAAGACAGATTGGTGAATGCGATAGCATGGCACTCAGTTTCCTGAGTGCCTTTTTTGTTTCTCATTTTGTCTCTCAAAATTTCTCTTGCCTGCAATCTATCCCAGGAGGTTTGACGATCGCCCTTGAACTCCATATGTTTGGAGACGGTAGTCGCAGGCTATTTAAGGATTACTGCTTGGGAGTTACTTGAGGATTGCTGTCTGAGCATCACTGTTTAAAGATCACCACTGTTTGAGGATCACATTGTGGATAGCATTTTGCAGCGTGCTGGTGAATTAAAGCAGGCTCTTTCAGATTATGTACTTGATGCTGAAGGAGACCTTGCAACTGCGCTAGAGGCATTCAGTGCAGAACAAATGAAGCGATCGAAACAGCAAGATATGCACCAGCGCAGTCTAGTGATCGATCGATTTATTGCAGAAGGCTATGCCGGCGATAAAACGCCGATTGATTTATTCATCCAGGACGAAGCTGAGCTTTCGGAAGACGATCGGCAACTCGTTCAACATTGGCGACGCGGCTTTGTGGGGGTGTTTGCAATTCAGCACGTCCATGACGATGGCTTTTTATTAATGAACTGGCTCACTGCTAAAGTTTATCGAGTTTATTTCACGCCGATTGATCATCCTGCCAAAATGCAGCGACTTAAAGAAGGCGAAATTATCCTTACTCAAATTGCGCCTGTTACTCGTGAGGGCTGGATGTTTTTTAGTCCTCCGGTACAGATGGGAAAACTAGGCAAGCCCAAACTTGCAGTCGCGATCGGCAACTTCAAAGACAATTATAAAAACCATTTATATAGCGATGCTCCAGATCTATTAGCCGAAGCCTGGAAATCGGTTGAGAAATATCATCAAGAATTCACCGACTTTTTTGGTGCGGCTGAAATTACAATGCCGGGCTATCAGCTTAATAAAAAGTTAGCTGAGTTTCAGGAAGTCATAACGCAAAGGCGACTTACCGACGCTGGAATTGATGATTCTAAGAGCCTGGAAGAATTAACGGCTGAAGCGGGCGTGACTCAGGAAGAAATTGCAGAAGCCGCAACCTCAATGGGGGCAGATGCAAAGGAAGTTGCCCAATTTTTTGACGGCAAGGGCAAAGCCAAAATGGTTACTCCAAAAGTCGATTTGCCCGATCGCCTGAAAAAAGCAGAACAAGTGACGGTTTTAACGCATCCGCGCTGGGGACAGGTTTTTCTACCGACCTACCATCAGTTTTGCAGCCTGCTAGAGGCAGAAGATTGGACAGCAATTCCTAACGGTCAGGATTTAGTGAATCGCTATTTGCGCGATCCTGAAGTTCCAGCTTTTGTCTGGTATCATCTTGCGCAGCTCTATCCAAAGCAATTAGAGATTGTGCTGCGATCGGCACTCGACCGTCCTCAACTTAACCTTGAAACAGATTTGGTTAACTTGTTACAGGAATTTGATAAATCGATCGAAACAGAGCTGCCAGAAATTGCCAGTGTTCCTATTCATCTGCACAACCTTTTTCAAGAAGCAATTCAGGAGCTAAGCAAAGAAAAAAGTAAAGAAAAGCCTAAGGGAAAACGCAAAATTGGAGCTGGATTTTAGCGACAGTTTTATACCCTACGGCAGAAAAGAAATCTGGAGCAACTTGATAATCTAAGAATAGAAAGCTTGTGATGACATAGAGGTTGAATCATGAATATTCTTGCTTGGATTTTGTTAGGTCTATTAGCTGGTGCAATTGCAAAGGCAATTTATCCCGGCAATCAGGGCGGCGGTATTTTCGGCACGATTATCCTGGGGATTATTGGTGCTTTTGTTGGTGGTAGCCTTTACGCCCTGCTCACGACTGGATCGCTTTCCCTTACCGCAGCAGGTCTGAGCATTCCTGGTCTGATTGTTGCAATTATTGGAGCGATCGTTGCCCTGTTCATCTGGGGTTTGCTGACCCGTCGTGCGGTATAAGCAGTCATCAAGCAACAAATTCACTGTTGTTTGTCTGGTCGATGTAAAGCAGCTTCCTAGGGAAGCGATCGGCTTTTAGTTCATTCGCAAATTGCACGAGTATCTCAAGTTTGTCGAGTTGTCTAATTGTT
>NZ_JACJOR010000375.1:0-14415 GCF_014695615.1 Leptolyngbya sp. FACHB-711 | reverse complement strand
GGATGCGCGTCTCGAATATCCTCCTCCAGTTGATACACCTTCTCACGTGCCTTGGGTTGAGAATATCTATGTTCAAACAAATTCCCTAAAATAATGCCGAGAAGTAGCACGAGCAAGGGCATAAGCGGACCCGATCGCACGCTCATATTCACGGGTAGCACGAGACTTTTACGATTCTTTAAAGTAAGACGAACTTCGCCAATATAGCGATCTGGAGGCATGGCAGAACGGTTGAGGAGCAAGGGGAATACAGTAACTTGGTTAGCAGGAAATATAGCATTTTGAGGAGTTGTAAAAGCCCAATCATTCAATCGGTGCCCTGTAATACTTCCCTGAGCAAAAGCTGTCGAATTAAGGAGCTCTACAGCAGTTGAATCAGTATTTTCAAAAATCAGGTCAAACTGGTCAGTCTTTGTACTGTTGGGAAGTAAAGAATGAGCTAAAAAGCAGTCTAATCCCACATTACAGTTAACTAATTGAAGTTTAATGTGCTCTGTTCCCTTTTCAGCAGGCTTCAGCACTTGTGCTGTAGATATAACAGATGCAGGAGGTTGAGAGATCATCGTTCCATTAATAGGGCGGCTAATTATGGTAATCACACCCAAAGCGCTAAGTGCGGTAACAGCGGTTAGAATTGCCCTTTTATTTAGAGAAAAAAGAGGTTTCTCACTAACTATAGGGTTCTTTGGAATAGGCACAATAGCTGGAACATTAAGTACTTGTTTTGTAGGATGAGCTGTTGCCTCACGTATGACCTGCTGCTCCCCACCTAAAGCTGTGATTGCCAGAGGTAGATTGCGATCGTATCTATTTGCCCCAATTACAGGATGTTGTCTATTATCGGTAGCAGCTATTACCTCCTTGCGCACATACTCAAATAATTCGCCGATTGAAATAATGCCATCACGATTAGTATCAGCCGCACCCCGCATTCCTTCTAGCAAATAATAGGTGAACACCCCATGACCATCACCCCACTGTTCACTTTCTCGAGCCACTTGTGTAGCTTCAGCAGATGTAAGTAGCGCAATTCCATCCTGAGCGTTGCTTAGTTGCTCGAGGTATCGGTTCATCCGTTCTGAACTCTGATTCACATTCCGGTTGCCTATTGCTCCGCCCACTCCAGCACTATGACAAGTATCAGCTAGAATAATTATCTTATCTGCCCGGATTGTTTGCTTTACAGCTCGATCGATTTCATCCATGGGCAGTGCGGTAGCCGCAATTTTCGATAGATTAACGTCATGGGTTAGAAAATAAAGTTGATCAGGACGATTGGGGTTGGAAGCACCATGACAAGCAAGATAAATCAGAACAAGGTCTTCCCGCTTCGGTTTATCTAGAAAATCGTAAAGCGCCTCCCGAATTTTGGCATAGGTTGCCTCTGCATTGACTAATTTACAAATATTCTCTGGCTTGAATTTGCCTCCATTCTCAGTCAGCAACAACTCATAAAGGCTCTCCGCATCCCGGTCTGCATACCTTAGATTCAAGCTCGCATCCTGGTATTTTGAGATGCCAATAATGACTGCCCAGCGATCTACATCACGGTACTGAGAATATAACTCTGGATCGATTGGCGCTAATTTCCGGGTAGAGGGTTGGTCAGACATAGCTCAAGGATGGGAGAGATGGCTATGAATCGCCTTTAAACTGGCATTTCCCATAGTTTAATCTCCAGATCATCGCCCCCGCTTGCCACCAGCTTGCCATTGGCACTAAATGTAACAGTTCGCACTTCTCCCAGATGCCCTGTGAAGGTTTGCAGCAACTCCCCTGTTTCTATATTCCACAGCTTCACTGTGAAGTCTGCACTGGCACTGGCAATTCTAGAACCATCCGGGCTGACTGCCACACACCAGACTTGCCCTGCATGACCTTCGAGAATGTGTTTGGGCGATCGCTTTTCTCCCGTTGCCAAATTCCAGAGTTTAATGGTGCGATCGGCTCCTCCACTGACCAGGATTTGATACTGATTGCTAATTGCCAGCGATAGAACTTGGCTCAGATGAGCATTGCCAATCTCATAAAGCGGTTTTTCTCCCGAATTGTCCAGATCCCACAGTTTAATCGTTTTGTTTTGGCTCCCGCTTGCTAGCCGCTTGCCATCTGCACCGAACGCCAGCGATAGCACCGGGCTACTATGGGCTGAAATCGATCGTTGCCACTGCCCGGTCTCCAAATTCCAGATCGAAATCTTGCCATGCTCTGCTCCCGTGGCAAAGATAGGACGTTGAGGATTGGGACTGACAGGTAAGGTGTTGACCAGCGTAATCGTTCTGGAGGTTGCCTTCACGATGTAGCGACAATCCCCTATCTTCTTGTGCGTCAGCAAACTCCTGTCCCATCCCCTGACTTGCCCATCCGCGCTACAGCTCAACATCAGTTGACCATCCGGACTCATGCCTACACACTTTACTCGATCGCGATGTCCAGTCAGTAAATGCAAGAGCCGTCCGGCTGCTACATCCCAGACGCGAACCGTGCGATCGTTGCTGCTGCTGAAAATCGTTCTACCATCCGGACTAAATGCGAGGGATCGAATCCAGTCGGAATGACCAATTAATGGTTCAAGCTGTGATTTAGGAGTGGGAGGAGTGAGAATTGGCAGAACGATCGAATTAAGCTGTTCCTTCTGCTTCAGCACAGGAATCAGATAGTCTGGCAGAACGGGCGGAGGTGCGTTTTCAGGGGATGCAATTGGGATTAGCTTACGGCTATCGGTTGATGAGTTAGGAAGATCTGTTCTGATTGCGCTGCATCCCAGCCTGTATGCCTCTTCGATTGATTTTCCAGCTCCAATGCCGTCATAGAAGCCGATCGAGAAAGCAATGGCGGCTGCGTCTGGGATCTCGCGATTCATACCGATCACGTAGTTGATATGTTGAATCAGGGCATTGGCTTGCACTTCGGAGTAGCAGGCGTTAAGCAGAATGCACTCCACTTGAGTCGCAAACTCTGCAAACAATTCTGCTAGTGCGACACTTTCAACCAGTTGGGCTTCCCCACGATCGGTTTCTAGGACTAATCCTCCTTCTCCGCTACCATGTCCACAGAAATGAACAATTTGTGGTTTTTCGTCGAGCAGCGATCGCCTCAAATCGATCGGACGTACCGCCCCCCGCACTTCAATCTGAAACTGATTGCGGTTGGGCGATCGCCGTAACCCTTCCCGAATATCTCGAATTTCGCGATCGAGGTCGAGAACAGAAGTACCTTTGGGATTCGACGACAGGATGAGGATCGTTCTCATGATCGCTGACTTCAGTTTTGCGCAAACTATCGAGACTGCTAGAGGCGAGGCTGCTAAAGGTCGTCCCAGTCAATATCTTTCAATGCAATCAAATACTCATTGCCGTCATCCACACTGACGGTGACTTGCTTTTTCGCAGTTTGTTCTAAATCAAAGGCAATTCTGCCTGCGTTGAAGGTGTTTGCTAGATTAACGGCTGCTTCAAAGTTAGAGTCAAAAGCTGAAACAGACTCGAACGTGATGCTATAGCGATCGGTTAATAGAATTTGATGGACGATCGTTTCTTTATCGATGCTGACATCGGCGGTAATTTTGCTGTCGTCTCCGCTGACGAAGTTCTTCAGCTTACTGAGATATCCGGTGGGAATAAACAGCTTGCGCGTATTGGCTCCGAATTGAATCGAAATTTTCTCCATGCGGGAGTAGTCTACGCTGAGGGAGAGGGGCAGGCTGGGAAAGTTACCCACGCCCGATTTTAGAAGATCCGATCGCTCAAAGATCACGGTCAGATCCGCATATTTGACTTCTGCCACAATCTGTTCATCGTCGGCGATCTCCATCGCTTTGCGCTGGGATTCGATCGCTTTCAGCAACAGTTGAGGCGTTGTTAAATGGTTGGGTTCTGGAAAGTCTCTGCCAATGATTTTGAACCCAATGCCTTCTGGAAAGAGATTGCCAGAAATTTCATTAACCACTGAGCCAAGTAGACTGGCTCCACCGCCGCTGCTGTTGGCTTCTTGAGGAATAATCAAAAACCACATTTTGCCAAAGCCCTGGATCAGCCGACGCGACCAGTAGTAGTCTGAAGACGACATTTGTAGTACTCCTTTCCGTACATCAAAAATTTGCTTGTTCGGATAGTGTTTAGTGGTTGGCTTTTTATATTTCTGTGTTTTGTTTCTGTGTTTATATAGCGAATCAATTTAGTGATAAGTATTACGGATTAATCAGATTCCGCTAATTCTTTTGTCCCTGTAGACTACTGAGACTGCGACTGGCAACATCGGCACTTAATCCCCACAGCAGCAGCGCCAGATAATCGGACATCGGTCTTGCTCCAAAGGTTTCGCCCTTCTCGATGTACAACGTGTTCAACCCTGCGAGGGTTAAACCTGTGAGCAAAACCAAATAGAGCAGCGGACGGACAAACCAAAAGGTGGCTTCCGCTCGCGCCTGATCCGAAAGCCCTGATAGAAGGACTAGAAACTGTTGCAGTTGCTCAATTCGAGTTAACGGTTCTGTTTTTTCCGCTTCCGCGATCGCATTTCTGGCGCTCTTATCGAGGTTGACGGCGACTTTGTGGAGGGTTGCTGCCATCGATTCAGAATCGTCTGCTACACCTCCGCGTCTTGTGGCACTCAGCGATTGCAGGATTTCACCGACAGCGGTTGTTGCCATGTCATCTTGCCCCCGAGCAATTAAGTCTCGTGCGGTCTGGATTTGCTGAAACGTCTCTTCCTCGATCGGCTCATCTTGCTTTTGTTTGTCGTAAAGCCCATTCTCGATCGATCGCAGTTGATTCAGGACTCCCAAGCGGCTCTCGATGAGAGTTACCTGGGTATCAGCAGCTTCGATCTGTTGGCGATAGACCAGTTTTCGGGTATTTCGCACCATGGGCAGCAGGATTTTGCGATCGCCCGGATGGGCCTCTCGAATATCTGCCTCCAGTTGATACACCTTCTTGCGTGCCAGAGACTGAGGACCGCCCTGCTCTTGCATATATTTGAACAAGCGACCCAGAACAACGCCCAGAAGCAGTGCCAGCAGAGGCAAAAGCGGACCGCAGCGAACGCTGATGTTGACAGGTAAAACGAGACGGTTGCTCTGGTTTGCCTGGATCAGGTAAATTTTCCCGATGTACCGCTCAGGCGGCATCGCAGAACGGTTGATGGTCAGGGGAATCGTCGTGATTTGCTGGGCGGGAAGCGTGATTGCCCCTTGGGGAGCAACGACCTCCTGCGGAATTGCCAAAGCATGATTGGGCAGGGGATAAAGAGTCAATTCTCCCCGAACGGAGACTGCTGTACTGAGAATTTGGACTGGCGTTGAGGCTGGGTTGTCAAATTCTAGGTTGAGCTGGTTGAGGCGGCTGCTGGCAGGTAGAAAAAGGCGGGACAAAAGGCAATCGATTCCCCAACTGCAATTGACCAGGCGAAGCTGAATCTGATCTGTGCCTTCTAGGGGGATGATGGGAGGTTGATTACTGGTGACGGTTTGAGCCGGGGGAGCAGGCTGCACTTGGGGAACAGGTTGCCCTTCGGGCGGAGTTGGAGCCTGAGGAGTTGGAGCCTGAGGAGTTGGAGCCTGAGGAGCTGGAGCCGTTGCAATACTTTGAGCGAGAAGCAGGGGAAGAAAAACAGGGAGTAAAAACTGATTCATTCGTTATCGTCCTTCGTCAAGCTTGTTGTTCCAGGTGAGAGATAGCCATCTGTCCTGTTAAACCCCATCCCCTACCACTTCGTTTGCTAATTCAATTGGGTTGAGATTATCAAGTTCTCACCACTTCAAAGACATCATGGACAGACGTTGGAGCCTGATCCCCCAGATTCTCCGCTTGCACTTTCACACGATACAATCCTGCGGGTAAATCTTCGATCGCCAACACCCACTCTTTCTCCTGTTCCACAAAATCGAGTTTTAGGGCAGGTCGATCGCCCGACACCGATTCAACTTCAGCCTTTAGTTTTCCAGATGCTGAATCGGATAGTCCAATCAGTCTGGCACGCAGGGCAACGAGTTCATCTGCCAGATACAAATCATCTAGACTTAAGCTGATTGCTGTTTGAGGTGCTTTCGCTCTGACATCGGACAGTGTGTACTGGCTGATTTGCAGCGTGTTGAGCAGGTTGTCTAAAACCTGAGCCTGATTTTGCAAGCCCCCGTGCTGCTCCGCAATAAAGAAATTATCCAATTCTTTCGATCGCTCGATCGGAATCGCGGAAACCTTGGGAACCGTTCCATCGCCGTCACCCAAATCCGATCGATTCTGCAAGACGGCGGGTAAATCCTCACTTGCCGTCAGTTTGCCGTTGGTCAATGTTGCAGATTGTGGCGTCGGTTGCTGAACGCCCGAAATCGGAACGACTGCCAGCGATCGCAGATAGGTTTCATCCTGCCGATGCCGCTCGACTGCCGCCTCAATTTCTCGATGAAATGCTAGGGCATTCTGCGCCTTCGTCTGATCAATATTCGGTAAACCCTCAACTTCTGCAATCCGGTGATACTCACCGTTGATATTAATCACTTTGTAGATGGGCAAAAGCTGGTAGACGGAGGTGAACGATCGCATCACTTCGGTCAAATCCAGGAAAAGCTTCTTATAGCCATTTGCCAGAAAGTTAACGGCTTTAAGCGAACCGCGATAGGGTGTGCCAAAGGTAAACAAAGCACGGCTATCCTGCCAGCCTTCCAACACTTCCAAGTAATAGCGAGAGATAAGTCCCCCCATGCTGTGCGCCATCAAAATCACTTTGGCATCGGCAGCACCGCTCTTTTCCCGCCAGCATCTTAGCCGCTTGTTGATTAACTTTTTCAGAATTCGCGCATTCGCCCGACAATCTCGCCGCCAGTCGTAGGGAAACTGGTAAAAGTTCGCAGCTTTGTCATCGGGATCATTGTAAATATCACCCGAAATGACATCAAAATTATTGGTAATCAACCGTGCCGTTTTCGTATAGCCATCGATCTTCCAAAATCCTGGGATGAGATGCGTATCCTGAATCAAACCTGTAGGGCGAATGCCGTCTCCTAAACTTCCAGCTTCAGGATCATCTTGAGCAAGTTTCAGGTTGCGAATTGCCTCGCCAGATTGAGTTAAAACTTGCCAGATTGCTTGACCTGAAACAGCCCACAGGTCTTTGCCATCTTTCTGTAAAACACTTCCCAGGATACCAGGAAGGATGATAATCACATCTTTCATTGGAGCTTTGTTTGCCATAATTAATCGCCTAAAAGTTGGCTATTTTAATTTCTACTTGCTTCTCAAACACTTTGGAATCAAACGTGATTCTTGAGATTGGTTTTAGTTGGGATTCATTCTGGCAAAATGCTCTAGCAACATGCGGTGGAAAAAGACATAGCCACCCCCGATTTTTTTCATCAAGAGACGGTCTGAGGCAAAGTCAAGAAATTTTGCATAGTTCCAGGGGATGCGACCTTTCTGGTAAAGCATCTGGCGCAGTATGAAGTGTTGAATACAGGCGACACCACCATATTTCAACCCAAAAAGCAGCACAAAAATCAGCCCACCAATCAGCCCAGAATACCACCCAACACTCAGCCCAACACTCAGCCCACCAATCAGCCCAAAAATCAGCCCACCAATCAGCCCACCAATCAGCCCAAACGCAAGGCAATTTCTTAGAGAAGTGCGAATTCCCTGATTTGGAACTGTTCGATGAATTATCTCAGAGCTACCCAAGCCGCTGCCCAATCCAAAAATCAGCCCACCAATCAGCCCACCAATCAGCCCAGCACTCAGCCCAGAATCAAGCCCATAAAGCAGCCCATCAATCGGCCCAAAAAGCAGCCCATCAATCGGCCTATAAAGCAGCACAGCAATCAGCCCAAAAATCAGCCCAAAAATCGGCCCATAAAGCAGCCCATAACCAACACCAGTAAAAAATTCACGAATAAATTTAGCTTTAGCCCTTTGCCAAGACCAACTCAGTTGTTCTAAGGGCTCAATTCTATTTGCCAATCCAACACTCAGCCCAAAAATCAGTCCAAAAATCAGTCCATAAATCAGCCCAACAATCAGCCCAACAAGCAGCCCAACAATCACCCCATAAAGCAGCCCAAAAATCAGCCCAAAAACGATAAAAACTCTCATTCGATAAGCCTTTTCCTCACCTCGATTCTGTAACCAGGTTGGCTGCATCTTCTCAATCAAAAAGATCGTTCGTTTTTCCTGCACCATCTGATTAGCTAACCAGCTCAACCAACGCAGCACCCGAGGTTTGGGGTATTCTGAAGCAGCCCCCCGCTCTAACCTGCGATCGATATAGGTATCAAATAAGTGTTGGGTTCGATCTGCTGTTGAACGAAGTTCCTGCACTAACCTTTCCGCTGACCATCCTTGATATGCTGCACTCATCAGATTCAAAATTAACGGTGTTTGGGCAAATTGCTCCAGTTCTGCGTCACTTTTGAGTAACGTCTTTAAACCTGTTAGAGCACCCCCCACGCTGTCTAGAAACTGATACACCTGCTTAGGTGAAACCGGTTGTAGACAAAGGGCACTGCTGATCTGCAAACGTTCCGTCAGTGCTTCATAATCTTTTACCCGGCTACAAACCGCTATCTCAGTTTTGGGAAACAGCCCAATAAACTGGTTTAACGCTCGAACGCAATCATTGCGATATTCCTCGTTTACCTCATCCAGTCCATCCAGCAACAGGATCAACTGCTGTTGAGTAATCCAGGGTTCACTCAACGATTTAGGCACCTGATATTTTTCTCGCAGTTCATCGATCAACCAATCCACGATCGATTTGCGATCCCTTGCCCATGACGACAAATTAAACACAATGGGCATCGGTAAGCTCAAATTTTGTTCACTGCGCTCAATCAGGCGTTGTGCCAATTGCAGCAGAGCAATGGTTTTTCCAGCTCCCGGATCACCCAGAATTAGCAGTGTCCGACCCTGCCCCATTTCTTGATAAATCTGCGTGTCGCGTAGCTCTTCATACGAGTTATCTAACTCCACAGACAACGCTTCGATTCGTTGAGATAAATCCGCAATGGCTTCTGGACGGGCTGCCAAGTCAAGCCTTATGACATCAACTCCCTGAAGTGACGGCTTGAGAAACCCTTCAATCCAGAATTCCTTCACCTTATTGACCAAAATCTTGCGCTGAGCATATTCCGACTTCTTCAGATCAACCACATTCTCCGTTGAAAACTGCCCGAAGCTGTCATACGCCGCTCTTGCCTGGTCTTTATATTCCTTGCGATCGACCTCCGCATGGACGAATTCGGTGAACTGCTGCGGCCTGTTAGGAGATGTTGCTCCCCCAACCGGACTGGTAGCTATGCGATCGCGCTTCCTCAGCAGTACAGGTTTCAAGTATTCCTGAATCTGAGGCTGTGCGGGCTGTGAAACTTCCCCAAGGTATTCAAGCTTGCGATATTTCTGGGCAGATGAGGAGTTTGTCTCGACCCAGATCTGAACGGCGATACAGCCTAATTCGTAAGACTGCTCGATCGATTTCCCAGTCGCTAATCCCTGGTAAAAGCCTGTGGCAAAATAATAGGCAGCTTTATCCAGAATCGGCTGGCTTATACCCACTACATAATTGATATGGGCAACGATCGCTTCTGCCTGACGATCGCTGTCACAAGCATTCAGGACAACACAATTAATCTCATCAGCAAAAGTCTTAAATAATCGCGCCAGGATTGCTGTACTAACGAACTGTTCTCGCCCATTTTCATCCTGAAAGACTAGCCCTTGCTCTCCTGCACCATGCCCACAAAAGTGAACAACCTGTGGAGAGTGTTCTGCTAATAGTCCCGGCAGTTCCTGAGAGCGCACACCCAGCCCAAATCCAATTTCAAACTTCCCCAATCGCTGTACCACGGTGACGAGATCTGAAACTTCTCGCTCCAGATCAAGGTCTCGTCTTGGATTAGAGGAAAGAATGAGGAGCTTGGGCACTAACTTCCATCCTGCGATAGTAGTTCAATCATCATAGGATTTATCACGGTTAAAGTTTTCAGTAACGGCTAGTTCAGACGAATAACAGAGGCGATTCGAAGCCTCAAATAGCCTCCTATCCACTACCGCTCCACAACAATTTGAATTTGCTTTGTCACCCACTCCTGCCTTGGATCAACCACCATCGTTGCTGCTCTTGTGACTTGGGGAGCATTATCCAGATCAGCGCCGATCGCCGCTAAAAGCTGATTGAGGGGATTAATGCCTTCAGCTTCTCCACGGGTAACTGCATTTTCGGCTTCTAACGACTGCTCTAGTTCAACTCCTCTCGGCTCCTGAGGTTCGTCTAGGGGGGGCAACGTTAACCAGCGAAAATCAGCCAATCCCTTCTGTACTGCAAAGACTTTCAGCGTCTCTTTCGTTTGCTGATAAAACTCGTCGTCTGGAACGCTCATTCGGAGCATAATTTCTTGTGTCTGCCCCCGTTCCAGGCTGAAGAAGGGTGACTCCATTCCCCCGATCGGAATTTGCCAGATTGCCCAGGTTGGATCAAGATCCAGGACAGCCACTTTCAGAGATTGCGCTCCCTGATTGGTCAGACGAAGCATGACCACCTCATCATTCTTCACTACTGGATTTTGGGGATCGTCAAAGGGTGTTCCGTCTTCTTTTAATAGCTCTATTTCGATCGCCTGACTCAGTTTTGACCCTGAATTGTCCAGGCTTTGCACGGCTTGATACTTAGCGAGATGCACCAGGCGATCGATCACACGCTGAGGAGCCGTTGGGTCATCGATGGACAGTGGCGGTCTCAGATTTTGAATCGGGGTGCCAATGTTGATTTCATATTCTCCTTCTCGACCCACCGCCACCTGATAATGCGCCGATTCTCCTTCCTTGACTTCCACCACCCAACCGTTTCCTGCCAGGGCTTGCCGCACCGATTCTAAAGCAGTTGCCTGTCGTTGCACCAGATTGGATGGCAGCTCATGTTCCTGCTCGCCCTCCTGCTTTTGGTCAAAGAACCGCACGCGCCGAATCAGATCGATCGGGGCAGACACCATGATCGCAGGCGCACCCGATTCAATCTTCCCCTCGACTTTGATTCCCCCTTCTTCCGGCTTCAAAACTCTTGCCGTGGACGCAGACGCATCTACCCGGGTTAGCTCCACGATCGCCACCTGACGTTCCTTTTCGGTAAAGTCAGTAGTGTTCAGGGGATAAATCGAAAAGCGAGTGCCCTTGCTGACGCCCTGCGCCTGCCCTGCATTGAGTGTGATTTGGGTTCTCGTCGAATCTACTTTGATCACCGCAACCGTGTAGGGCGTAGACCATTGATCGCTACCAAACACGAGTCGATCGCTCTCACCCATAATCATCGGGAGCTGCTGTGGAAATTTGCTTTGAATTTGAGCATTAATGCGATCGTGCAGCAGTTTATAGGTCAGCGGCTGACCGCTCGTGGCAATACTGCTGAGCGTATCGATCATCCAGTAGGTCAATGCGCCGTGGCGCTCTGTGCCGCCGTTCACCGCATATTCGTAGGCGTACTCGCTGGGACGACAGGCTGCCAGTAAAACGTACTCTCTCGATTGAGGCAACCCTGCCGCTCCAACAAGGCGATTTCTGGTACTTGCTAACCAGTTACGCTCTAGCTCCTCCCGTTCTGCGACCGAGCTTTTGTCTGTGCGAGGCAAAGTATCCGGTAGCTCAGAACTGCGGATTTCGGCATCGCCGCGCGTTGCACCGCCAGAGTTGCAGCAGTCCAGCACAACGGTCACAATCAACCCTTTATCCGTCATTCGTTTAAGGAGCGTCGTCATCTCTACATCGCGCAAATAGCGACCTTCCGGCAAATCTCCAATATCCATTGGCACGATGCCTTCGTCTTTCTGGTTGCTGCCCTGCTTCAGATTGGGATACACGGTTTGCGGATTGCCGCCATGCCCAGCGTAATGGATGTAAACCTGTTCTCCAGGTTTTGCCGTCTCGGTAATCTCGCTAAATGCCCGGATAATATTCTCGTAAGTTGGCTCCTCATCCTGGGCAGATCTCGCTTCCAGTAGAACCGTGTCTTCCTGATTGGGTGACATGAGCCTGCGGATGCGTTCTGGCGGAATCTGTAGGGTTTGCCTGAGAAACGTATCGACGAGATTAATATCTCGCACTGCTCCTTTCAAGCTTTTATAAAACTTATTTGGCTGGTAATAGTCAATGCCAATCAGAAGGGCATGAATGGTTGAAGCTTGTTCTGCCATGAGAGGTGTCTATCCAGAATCTTTTTCATACCTGAGCAGTTGCTGCACCAGTGTCCTAAAGAACTAGGATTTAGTCTCAGTCATGCAGATGCAGCAAAGATCAAACCTGAGAATTGATTCTCAAGGTGTTTTTTACATCACTGCCCGGGTGTTCGGCCCCACAATTCCATCTGCGGTCAAGCTTTTCTTCTGCTGGAATTCCTTGACGGCTTTGTCGGTTCCGGGTCCAAATTCACCGTCCACAGCGATATTAATCCCTGCCTTCTTTAAGGTGTCCTGGAGACGTTCCACATCAGAGCCTTCCATTCGCGGTTGGGTAAGTTTCAGGACTCTGGGCTTATCATCCCAGGGAGCTTTAGCAAAACCATGAGCCGGAGATTGATTGAGGGCCCCTTCAGTCTGTGGACCAAATGCCCCATCTTCACCAATTTTATTATTGGGGTTGTTCTTGTTCCAAAGCTGCTGGAATGCCAAGATCGACTTACTGCGAATATCCGTTGTGCCGCCTCCCTGGAAGTCGAAGTGGGGCGGATCACCGGGCAGCGGATTCCAGCCATAGCGCATTAGATAAGGTTCCCAGCCTCTCGCATCTTCGATGTCGATCGCCAATCCCGTCTGGTGATTGCTGGCTCCTGGCGGGGCAACCGGATTTGAGTTGTTGTGACGATCGATGTAGAGCAGCATTTGCTGGGCGATTGTCCGGTAGCAGGAGTTAACCAGCATCTTTGCTCCCCGATCCTGAATCGCGCGCTGGAGTCCTTGTTTGGCAGCAGTTTGAACATAGGGGTAGGCAGCATCGAGCAGATCTACATTGAGATCATCAAAACTGGTAAAGACATTAGGCAGAATCAGTTGAAGTTGATGAATTAATTGCTGAGATAACCCATTGGCGATCGAAGTTGAGGCGGCACTGGGGGCATCTTCCAACGGTCCTCGAAAGCTGGCTCTGATCCCATTTTTATCGCGATCGTTAATCTCTGTACAAAGTTCAATGATGCTATCAGTCATAATATTCTCCTGGTATATCCTGTTGTGAAGCTAATGATCTATAGACCTAACGCTTGCAGAGTTTGACTGCCTACAATTCCATCTACTGTGAGTCCTTTTTTCTGCTGAAACTGTTGAATAGCAGCATCCGTTGCTTTACCAAAGAAGCCATCCGCACCATCAGTACCAACACTAAATCCTGCATTAATGAGTGCTTGCTGCACGCGACGGACATCTTCACCCTGCATGATCGGGCTAGTCAGTTTTAAGGTGCGAGTGCCAATAGTCCGACCTGTTGTTCCATCTCCTTCGTAAGTAAGGAAAGGCTTCCAGGGTTGACTGAGAAAGAGTGCCTGTTCTGCGAGTCGTCGGCGCGTGAGTCCGAGCCAGGGTTCGCCGTCCACTTTATTCCATACAGGAAACTGTCCAACTGCGCCCTCATAGTCTCCGGCATTCAGTTTTCTGAGCAGCGTTGAACCCCCAAATCCTTCACTTCCCGGACCCACGTTGAAGCAGAAGCACACTAAGGCTGAGAATTGCTCCTCGTTCACATCGACCTGAACGGCATCCTCAACATAGGATTCAAATTGCTCCAGATCTTCGTGTAAGAACTGTTCAGCTTGTACCTGAGTAATGGTCATTCCCGGAGAAACCCCTCTGGTGTGCCCATAGCCGATCGTCCAGACACCAGCTCCATCATCGTAAGCGTGTAATTTACACCCTTCAAAGGTGGTGAGCAGCTTAAAGCCTTCGTCATTGATACGACGGGAACCTCTAGGGGTAATGACCTCTGGAGGTTCTTTCTCGGGAGGCGCAACAGTTAGCGTCTGGGCAGTACTAAATTGGAGTGCTTTGATGATCGCATCCACTTGCCCTTGGGTTTCAGTCACTTTAACCGCATAGTCTCCTTCCAGTTCATACAAGCGACCATCTGGATATAGTTCAAGCGATCGTTCCATAAAATAATGTTCTCCATGCTGAACGTATAAGAAACTGTTTGTAAAAGAATTATGAAGCAGGTGATTCCATGTTGAAAGGATGAGGCATTGGTAGAAGTAGTGCATTGTGAAGCGTGAGAACTATGAGACGCCCTGTGTATGACAGTGACCTCACCGACGCCGAATGGCAGCAAATTGAACCGTTGTTGCCTGCTCGCAAGCCCGTCGGCAAACCGCGCGAAGTGGATTTGCGTGAGGTGGTCAATGCAATTTTCTACCGCGCCGACAATGGGATCAAATGGCGTGCCTTACCCTGTCATT